>JAHEJF010000242.1:0-2057 GCA_024639025.1 Ahrensia sp.
TAAACTCATGACCATGAACGTCAACTTCGCCAAAATGAATGGACTCGGCAACAAGATTATTGTTGCCGATATGCGCGGTCGCACCGACAGAATCTCGCCCCAGGCTGCTATTGCGCTGCATGCAGATGGCCATGCCGACACTTCGTTTGATCAGATCATGGCAATCCACGACCCGCGTCGGGAGGCCACCGATGCCTATATCATGATCCTCAACAATGACGGTTCGGAAGCCGAAGCTTGCGGCAACGGCACGCGCTGCGTGGTTTCGGCGCTCGCAGCAGAGACAGGCAGACATCACTTTCGCTTCGAGACTTTGGCCGGCTTGCTCACGGCCAACGAAACCGATGGCGGCTTGATTTCGGTTGATATGGGACAGCCACGGTTTCGCTGGGACCAGATTCCGTTGGAGGAAGAATTCGCCGACACCACGGGCATCGAACTCCAGGTCGGCCCGATCGACGCGCCGGTCCTGCATACGCCGTCGGTCGTGAACATGGGGAATCCCCACGCCATCTTTTGGGCCCCTGACGATGTCTGGAATTACGAACTGGATAAATTTGGACCCCTTCTGGAAAATCATCCGATCTTTCCGAAACGGGCCAATATTTCGATCGCTAACATTTTATCAGAAGATCATATCAAGATGCGGACCTGGGAACGCGGTGTTGGTTTAACGCTCGCTTGCGGCTCCGCAGCTTGTGCGACAGCGGTTGCCGCGGCACGCAAGCAGATGGCAGCGCGCAAGGTCACAGTGACGGTGCCGGGTGGCGATATGCAAATACATTGGCGTGATGACAACCAGGTGATTATGACGGGGCCCAGTGAATGGGAGTTTGCCGGCAAACTAGATGCCGCTTCCGGCCAATGGATCAGATTGGTTGAAGGCAGTGAACAAGGTGCCGCCGAGTGAGCATTGACGTCAAAACATTCGGTTGCCGTCTCAATGCATTTGAAGGCGAAGTGGTCAAGCGTGAAGCCCGTGCAGCAGGGTTGCATGAACTCGCCGGCGGTGCGGTGGTCATCAATACTTGCGCAGTAACCGCAGAAGCCGTCCGCCAGGCCAAGCAGTCCATTCGCCGGGCGCGCCGCGAAAAACCGGACGCCAAGATCATCGTCACAGGATGCGCTGCCCAAATTAATCCAGCCGAGTTTGGATCGATGAATGAGGTCGATCTTGTCATCGGCAATCAGGATAAACTCAAGGCAAGCTCTTACCGCGCTTTACCCGAATTTGGCGTTAATCAGTTTGAAAAAGTTCGCGTGAACGACATTTTCGAGATCACCGAAAACGCACCGCACATGGTCGAATCGATCGAGGGGCGCACCCGGGCCTTTGTGCAGGTGCAAAATGGCTGCGATCATCGCTGCACTTTTTGCGTCATCCCCTATGGACGTGGCCAGTCCCGTTCGGTGCCGATGGGTGGCGTGGTCGATCAAATCAAGCGTTTGGTGGGAAATGGCTATTCCGAGATCGTACTGACTGGCGTGGACCTGACCAGCTTTGGACCAGATTTGCCCGGCGCTCCCTCCTTGGGCAAACTTGTAAACACAATTCTCAACCAGGTTCCCGACCTACCCCGGTTGAGGTTGTCTTCAATCGACTCTATCGAAGCAGATGAAGCCCTGTTTGATATCATCGCCAGCGAGTCCCGGCTGATGCCGCATTTTCATCTGTCGCTGCAGCATGGCGATGACATGATATTGAAGCGAATGAAACGCCGTCATTGCCGCGCCGATTCAATCGAGTTTTGCCATAAAGTGCGCAGCCTTCGCAGCGATGCCAGCTTCGCAGCTGATATCATCGCCGGCTTCCCAACCGAAACAGAGGCGATGTTTAGAAACGCCCTGTCGCTTGTCGATGCCTGTGACCTCGCGCGCGTGCACGTCTTTCCGTTTTCTCCACGCGATGGCACGCCCGCTGCCAAGATGCCTCAAATTGACCGTTCGATCATAAAACAGCGCGCGGCACGATTGCGTGACAAGTCAGAAAATGCCTGGGCGAAGCATCTGAACAAATTTACCGGCGAGACCGAGCAGGTCTTGTTTGAAAAAGAAGG
>JAHEJF010000242.1:2157-4487 GCA_024639025.1 Ahrensia sp.
TTGACCGTTCGATCATAAAACAGCGCGCGGCACGATTGCGTGACAAGTCAGAAAATGCCTGGGCGAAGCATCTGAACAAATTTACCGGCGAGACCGAGCAGGTCTTGTTTGAAAAAGAAGGGATCGGGCGCACGCAAGATTTTACACCAGTGCGTGTTAATGCATCGCCGGCTCGCTCTGGCGCGATTCAACCGGTTCGGATATTAGAGCATGATGGTGAACGCCTTATCGGGCAACATTTTCATCCTGAAGCGGCAGTCGCCGCTCAGTAGGAACGATCAATGGCATTTGGCTTCATAAAAAAGATCTTCTCCTTCGGCAAAAAGAAAGTCGAAGAAGAATATGCAGAAGAACCGGGCGAAGCCGGTTCCGACGAACCGCAGGCCGAAGCTGTCGCGCCTGAACAGGTCGACGAAGCGCGGCCGGAAACTGCGCCCGAGCCACAGCCCGTACCTATAGCTGAGCCTGAGCCTGAGCCTGAGCCTGAGCCTGAGCCTGAGCCTGAGCCTGAGCCTGAGCCTGAGCCTGAAATTGTCAAACAGGCAGTTGATGTCCAGCCCGAACCAGCAGATATTTTGCCGGCTGTGGATAACGTTGAATTGGCAGAATCAACGGGTTCTGAAGATCTCGCACTTGCGCGCAACGGAGACTACGCACCCGATGGCGTGTTCCAGCCGACACCGGAAACCGCCCCTGAACCTTACCGTGAGGAGCAGACACCTGACCCGCTGGCCACTGAACCGGCCCCTGAACCGGAGATTGAGCACGAAAAAGCAGAACCGCTGTTCGATGACGACGATCCGGCGGAAGCCCATGAAGATGTCAAAGAGCAATCATCTCCGGCATCAGAAACAGACATTGAGACTGTTGAAGAGCCACAGGAACAAAGGGTTGATGCACTCGAAGACGACGCGGCGTCCGCGCAGGCATCAGGCCCAGATGACAACCGCGGCACAGTAACAATAGGGGACGAACAGGCTCCCGAAAGCCCACCAGAATCCGAGCCGGAACCTGAGCCTGAGCGCAAAGGGTGGCTGAAACGGCTGACTTCTGGCCTGTCTCGTTCGTCCAAACAGCTGACCGAAAGCATCTCGGGCATCTTCACCAAGCGGAAACTTGATGAAGACACGTTGCAAGATCTTGAAGATGTTCTCATTCAAGCCGATCTGGGCATCGAAACGGCGATGCGGATCACCGACACGCTCTCCGAAGGGCGCTACGGCAAGGACATCTCCACCGAAGAAGTTCGCGCCGTCATGGGTTCCGAAATAACCAAGGTGCTTGACCCCGTCGCATTGCCGCTCGAACTTGATCTGACCCACAAGCCGCACGTGATTTTGGTCGTCGGTGTCAACGGCACCGGCAAAACCACCACCATCGGCAAACTGGCGGCAAAATTGCGCGATGCGGGTTTGAAGGTGACACTGGGCGCAGGAGACACTTTCAGGGCGGCAGCCATCGAGCAGCTGAAAATATGGGCCGACCGCACGGGCTCGGCCTTTGTTGCCACAAAGCTCGGCGCGGATGCCGCCGGGTTGGCTTACAGCGCCTATGAAACGGCACGAGACAACGACTCAGATGTCGTCATCATCGACACGGCCGGTCGATTGCAAAACAAGACAGAACTCATGGATGAATTGGCAAAAATTGTCCGCGTACTGCAAAAGCATGACCCCGAATCGCCACATACCGTGTTGCAAACACTCGATGCGACAACCGGTCAGAACGCACTCAGCCAGGTCGAGATTTTCCGCAATGTTGCCGGGGTGAGTGGCTTGGTGATGACCAAGTTAGACGGTACAGCACGGGGTGGTATTCTTGTTGCCATCGCAGCAAAATTCAAATTGCCTGTCTACTTCATTGGTGTCGGCGAACAGGTTGATGATCTCGAACCATTTAGTGCGGACGACTTTGCGTCAGCAATTGTTGGCGATGCCAGCGTGCAAGAGGAAACAGCACAGTGAAAGAACTCAGCGAAGTCAAACAGGTAAATCCGGCACTCAAACTGGCGCTTGAAATGGGTCCCTTGATCGTTTTCTTCTTTGCCAACAATCGAGCCGAACAACTGGCCAGCTCATTTCCTGGGCTAACAAGTTTGGGCGGACCGCTCTTTATTGCAACCGCATTTTTCATGGTGGCAACAGCGATTTCGCTCGTTGCTTCTTGGATGCTAACGCGAGCGCTGCCACTCATGCCGATTGTATCTGGGGTTGTGGTCTTCATTTTTGGTGCCCTGACATTGATCCTGCAGGACGAAATCTTCATCAAAATGAAGCCCACCATCATCAACTCACTCTTCGGCGTTGTGCTGCTTGGTGGCGTGGTGTTCA
>JAHEJF010000243.1 GCA_024639025.1 Ahrensia sp.
AAGACAAGATTGCCGTTGCCGCAGGTCAAGCAGCCCAGCAACAGATGATGGCCAAGATGATGGAATTTGCTCGTGAAGTGAAATCAAAAGCCGAAAATGTCGGGGAAAAGTTCCCTGAAGAGGCACGAAAAATCCACTATGGAGAGACCGAGTCGCGTGCGATCTACGGCAATGCGTCTACTGAAGAAGTGTCTGAACTTGTAGAAGAAGGCGTCGAAATCGTACCCCTGCCCGATGTACCGGAAGAAGATGAACTGAACTAGTCTTTAATGGCGCCACGCCGCAACTCAAATGCCCTCAACCTTCGCGCTTTGTAACAACCAAGTAATTAACATCCATGTCCCGCGACAGGCGCCATTCATCAGCCAATGGATTATAAAAAACCCCGCTTTTGGCGATTGCGCTGACGCCAGTACCTTGCAGCGCGGCATCGATTTCTGAAGGTTTAACAAGTTTCTCGTAATCATGTGTGCCCCTTGGCAACCAGCGCAGCACATTCTCGGCCATAAAGATCGCGAGAGCACGCGCTTTGGCTGTGCGGTTAATTGTAGCGATAAACATGATCCCACCGGGTTTCACCATCTCGGCACAGGACTTCAAGAAAAGATCAACATCGGCGACATGCTCGACCACTTCCATGTTCAGAATCACATCGAACTTCTCGCCGTCGGCCTGCAGGTCTTCCGCCGTGCTAGCTCGATAGTCGATATCCAACCCAGATTGCCCGGCGTGAATTTTCGCCACTTCTATGTTTCTTTCAGATGCGTCAGCACCCACCACTGACGCGCCAAGTCTGGCCATGGGCTCGCAAAGCAAACCGCCTCCGCATCCGATATCCAGAAATCTCAAACCTTTGAACGGCAGATCAGCCTTTGGGTCCAGCCCAAACTGTTCATTCACTGTCTCTCGGATATAGCGCAAACGAACGGGATTGAACTTGTGAAGCGGTTTAAACTTGCCTTTGGGATCCCACCACTCGGCCGCCATGGCAGAGAATCGGTCCACATCCTCTTGGTCAATCGTCGACGCTGTTTTGCTCGTCATCTGGGTTCTACCTTTCTCAGTAGGAATCTGATCTTCTGGCTTCTCAAGTCAAGGGCGCTGGTGCGTGTCATGTTGTCCATCTTGCCAGCTGTCCTGCTATTCGCTAAGGAGCGGCGAGAAAAACGTCTCGCCCTATTCCGGTATCAGAGAAACCCACAATGGCGCGCATAGTCATGAAATTTGGCGGCACATCCGTCGCCGACATAGATCGTATTCGCAACGTGGCCAACCACATCAAGCGTGAGGTGGATTGCGGCCATGAGATCGCCGTTGTTGTATCGGCTATGTCGGGCAAAACAAATGAGCTTGTGGCTTGGGCAACCGAAGCATCACCCCTTCACGACGCACGAGAATATGACGCGATCGTTGCATCAGGTGAACAAGTTACCTCTGGATTGCTCGCCATCATACTGCAATCAATGGGTGTGGATGCTCGCTCGTGGTTGGGATGGCAGATTCCCATAAAGACTGATGGTGCGCACGCAGCTGCCCGGATTCAGGAGATAGATGCGAGCGAGATCGTCAACCGTTTTGCAAAGCAACAAGTGGCTGTTGTTGCTGGATTTCAGGGTATTGGTCCTGATAACCGGATAGCAACCCTTGGCCGCGGCGGCTCCGACACAAGTGCAGTTGCACTGGCTGCTGCTGTCAACGCCGACAGATGTGATATCTACACAGATGTGGATGGAGTCTACACGACCGATCCGCGCGTGGAACCAAACGCTCGGCGACTTTCCAAAGTATCCTACGAGGAAATGCTGGAAATGGCGTCATTGGGCGCAAAGGTACTGCAGGTACGTTCGGTTGAATTGGCCATGGTCCATAATGTTCGTACATTTGTACGCTCCAGTTTTGAAGCGCCGGATGCACCCGGCATGGGCGATTTTAACAATCCGCCCGGCACCTTGATTTGTGATGAGGACGAGATCGTGGAAAAGCAAATTGTAACCGGTATCGCTTACGCAAAAGACGAAGCTCAAATTTCACTGCGGCAGCTTGATGACCGTCCGGGCGTTTCAGCTGCAATCTTTGGGCCGATGGCCGATGGCGGCATAAATGTTGACATGATTGTTCAAAATATATCCGGCGACGGCAAATTCACTGATATGACCTTCACCGTCCCTTCGGGTGATTTGGAGAAGGCAGCAAATCTGCTGGAACAGAACAAACAAGAAATAGGTTACAATGAGATTCAGTCGGAATCCGGGCTCGTCAAAGTATCGGTGATCGGGATCGGGATGCGCTCACATGCCGGTGTCGCCGCGACTGCATTTAAGGCCTTGGCAGAAAAAGGCATCAACATCCGTGCGATTACCACCTCGGAAATCAAGATCTCAATCCTGATAGATGCCGACTACGCTGAATTGGCCGTGCGCACACTTCATAGCGTATATGGCCTCGACAATACCTGATCAAAAGTCCATTTTTGGAATCTGAACCTGATGACTGCCCGATCGGGCATTCATCCAACCAATTGGTGGTTACATGCGAGGTGTAGACGCAGGTCCACGAGTGATGCTCAAAAGGCTCCGCGAGGTAATGGCGGAGCCAATGGAGCCACAGGCGCGGCTCGACCGCATCGTTGAGCAGATCGCTCAATCGATGGTAGCGGAAGTTTGCTCTGCTTACGTTCTACGCGCTGACAGCATCCTTGAGCTCTATGCGACATTCGGTTTGAACCCGGATGCGGTCCACCATTCGCAGCTTAAACTCGGACAGGGTCTAGTGGGCACAATCGCAGCGTCATCGCGCGCGCTGAACCTGTCTGAGGCGCAAAAACACCCGGCATTCCAATATTTGCCTGAAACCGGCGAGGAACTCTACAACGCGTTCCTCGGCGTACCAATATTGCGCGCTGGCCGGACATTGGGTGTCCTTGTAATTCAGAACGAAGCACACCGGGTCTATTCCGATGATGAGGAAGAGGCGATGGAAACCGTCGCCATGGTCATTGGCGAACTGATCGCTCAGGGCGATCTAAAGGGGCTGTCGTCAACGGGTGTTGCCCTTGATCTGGACAAACCGGTCACACACTCTGGTCAATCAATGTCAGATGGCATTGGCCTGGGTCATGTGGTGCTGCATGAACCCCGTGTGCTTGTCACCAATCTCTTCAATGAAGACACCAACGCAGAAATTGAACGGCTAAACACCGCTGTGCGCAGCCTGCGCATAACAATCGATGACATGCTGGCGCGCCGCGAAATCGCCTTTGAAGGTGAACATCGTGAAATTCTTGAAACTTATCGCATGTTTGCCCACGACAAAGGTTGGGTGCGCCGAATGGAGGATGCGATACAGAACGGCCTGACGGCCGAAGCCGGTGTCGAAAAGGTACAAAGCGATATGCGCGCAAAAATGGGATCCGTAATGGACCCATATCTGCGCGAACGCCTTAGCGATTTCGACGATCTTGCCAACCGCCTGCTGCGCCAGTTGGTTGGACATCAAGCAGGCCGCGGTGGCGAACTGCCCAATGATGCGATCCTGCTTGCCCGCACAATGGGAGCAGCAGAACTGCTTGACTACCCGCGAACCAATTTGCGCGGTCTGGTATTGGAAGACGGCGCACCAACAAGCCATGTTGTCATTGTCGCACGGGCAATGGGCATACCGGTTATCGGACAAGCAAAGGGCATCGTTGCCCTATGTGAGAACAATGATGCCATCATCGTTGATGGACAAACGGGCGATATTCACCTCCGGCCACAATTGGATGTCCAATCTGCCTATGCAGAGAAAGTACGCTTCCGCGCCAAAAGGCAAGAAGAGTACAAGACGCTGCGCACGGCACCTTCTGTAACCAAGGACGGTCAGTCGTTCTCCCTTCAAATGAATGCCGGACTGCTGGTTGACGTGCCACAACTCGAAGATTCCGGCGCACAAGGCATCGGCCTTTTCCGAACAGAGCTACAGTTCATGGTCGCTTCGACATTCCCTCGTGCCGAGGCCCAGGAAAAGCTCTATCGCGCCGTGATAGATGAAGCAGGCTTAAAGCCGGTGACTTTCCGAACTCTGGATATTGGCGGTGACAAGGTACTTCCCTATTTCAGAAATGCACCTGACGAGGAAAATCCTGCCCTTGGTTGGCGCGCCATAAGACTGGCGCTTGATCGGCCCGGCCTGTTCCGGACACAGATTCGTGCGCTTCTTCGCGCCGCGGCTGGCAGTCAGCTCAAATTGATGGTTCCGATGGTTTCAGAGATTTCAGAAATCAAGCAAGCCCGTAAACTTATTGCCAATGAAGTGTATCACTTGTCGAAATTCGGCCACGGATTGCCCAACAAGATTGTAATTGGAACAATGCTAGAGGTGCCCAGCCTGCTTTTTGACCTTGATAGTTTGATGCAGGAAGCCGATTTTGTTTCGATTGGGTCCAACGATTTGTTCCAGTTCCTTTATGCAGCAGACCGAGGCAACACCCAGGTTTCG
>JAHEJF010000244.1 GCA_024639025.1 Ahrensia sp.
CGGGTGCTTCTGGAGAAGACAAAATGGATATGAAAGACCGCGAAAAGGCGTTTGAGAACAAATTTGCACATGATGCAGAGCTGAAGTTCAAGGCGGAATCGCGACGCAACAGCATGCTCGGCCAATGGGCAGCTGAATTGTTGGGCAAAGAAGACGTTGATGCATATGTAAAAGAAGTCATTGCTTCTGATTTTGAGGAAGCTGGCGACGACGATGTTTTCCGCAAGATCCGCGGCGATTTCGATGCGGCAGGTGTTGCACAATCGGATGATGACATCCGCAACAAAATGCTTGACCTGATGGATCTGGCCGTCGATGAAGTGCAAAACGGTTAGAATATTGGGGCGCGATACACGCTGATTCAATGCATCGGTGGTACCCTGAATTTATAGCCGTTTCATAAACTCGGCAAAAACCATCAATCCTTCAGGCCATGGACCGTGGCCTGACTTCTCATTGATATGGCCGCTCTCGCCGGCATCAATAAAGAGCGCCCCCCAGTCGGCAGCGGTCTCTTGCATTGTGTCGAAAGATGAGAAGGGGTCGTTCTGGCTGCCCACCACAAAGCTCGGACATAAGAGCGGCGCAGTCGGGTAGGGACCAAAGGTCATCAGATGCTTTGGACGGATCTTTGGATTGGCAACATCCGGCGGCGACACGAAAAAAGCGCCCACGACATGATTTGCTTCAGGACCCAGTTCCTGGAGGGCATGCACACTGGTCGCCACGCCCAGCGAGTGCGCCACCACGACCGTCGGGCTGTCTGATGCGGTGATTTCCGCCCGCACCGTGGCAATCCAGTCTTCCCGAACCGGTTTTGACCACTCAGCCTGAATGATGCGCTTGGCATTCGCCATTTTGGCTTCCCAGCGCGATTGCCAATGATCGGGGCTTGAATTGGTATAACCTGGAACGATGAGAATATTTGCGTCGCGAATTTTCATGCTCCGCAAGTTGGGTATTGGCGCTCAAATGTCAACGCCAATACCCGTGGTGTCAGCGCTTACTGGGCGGGAATGGCCGGCGCTGCGGGCGCTACTGGCGCAGGCTCAGTGGATCCAATAACCGGCGCGCTTGTCCCATTGTCGGGCGTTGAACCGCTGGCGTACCAGAATATGGCAATGGCCGCCAAAAGAACGAACAGGAGCGCTATCAAAGCGCCGCCGGCGCCGCCTTCCTGTTGTTCGGCATATCTGCGCTTGTGTGCAGGCATCAATTCATCGCGATAGTCAACCATGATATCCTCCTTTGCTGGAGCAATGAGCATTGAACCCAATCTGGGCGGCAAAATCACCAGACGGTTCACATGGCGTTACATTGGGTCAAATTTTGGTTCAGAAATGTGAGCAACAAAAATATAAAATAAATATCAATGACATAGGTATTGATCTGACATCTACACATAGTACGACAATTGGTAATAATTGCTGAGTATTGCCCGGATTTGACGGGGGCATTGCGCCGCAGAATCTGCTGCTGACCGGCTTTATGCAGCCGAGGAAGGTCGTCCGGACCGCCATTTCAGGACCGCAATGGAAAGACCAGCAAACACCAGGATTGATCCCGCGAGCGTGGCAATGCTCAGCGTCTCGCCAAATACCCATGCTGTCGAACCCATGCCAAATATCGGTACGAGCAGTGCAAAGGGTGTTACCGCTGCTGCATTGTGCCGTTGCAGCAAAAACACCCAGGCCGTGAACGCCAAAACTGTTGTCGGGTAGGCCAGATAAAGCACTGACCAAATGGCTGTTGCTGATGGCATGGCAGGGGGCAGGCCAAAAGTCGTTCCCTCAATCAGCACCGAAAGCGCAAACAGCGGAACCGGGGCAAAAAGGGCCGACCAGACCACAAAGCCAAGCATGGAATCCGGCTTGGCGTGCTTTGAAATCGTATTGGCAACACCCCATGCGAATGCCGAAGCTATGGTCATCAAAAATGGTAGCAGCGGACTGGTCTCATTGAGCCCGAAGCCGATGATTGCCACGCCCAGCAGCGCAATAGCCGCACCCAGTGCCTGCTGCTTGGTCGGTACTTCGCCATAGGCCAAGAACGAGATACCAATGGTGAAAAACACCTGTAGTTGGACAACCATCGATGCGATTCCCGGCGGCATGCCCCATTTGATCGCGGTAAAGATCACCCCGAACATGATCACAGCCTGAACCACGCCATAGGCCGCGAGCATCGACCAGGAAACGTTCGGTTTCTTGACGAAGAATATGAAGGGGAACACCGTCAACAGATAGCGATATCCCGTGGCCAAAAGCGGGGGGATTTCATCGATTGCAAGCTGGATCGCAACAAAGGCCGTGCCGTAGATCGCGGCAACCATGATCGCCAGTGCGATGTGGCTAACGGGCATTAGGGCGCTTCTGGTATCAGCAGCAACGCCGGCGCGGATCTAAACATTGATAACATTGGATAAATCCCGGTTCTGAGCGCTCACAAAGACGGACAAGATCTAGCCAAAGACGCGCTTGAAGATCGTTTCGACATGTTTGGTGTGGTAGCCCAAATCAAACTTGTCCCTGATTTCTTCTTCCGTAAGAGCCGCCGTCACATCACTGTCTGCCAGCAACTCGTCGAGAAACACGGGTGGATTGGCATCGCGGCGCTGATATCCATCCCATACTTTCATGGCGTTGCGTTGGACCAGCCGGTAGGCATCTTCACGGCTCAC
Organism: Ahrensia sp.; assembly: GCA_024639025.1. Lineage (GTDB taxonomy): Bacteria > Pseudomonadota > Alphaproteobacteria > Rhizobiales > Rhizobiaceae > Ahrensia. The sequence goes on from JAHEJF010000244.1 coordinate 2,681, forward strand.
ACCGGCCTGGGTCAGCGCCAGAAGCACACGTTGCGAATGCACCAATCCGCCCAGCGCATCCATATTTGCAATCATGCGCTCCGGATAAACAACCAGGTTTTCGACTACATTGGTCAATCGAACCAAGGCAAAATCCAGCGTGACGGTCGCATCCGGTGCAGCCATGCGCTCAACAGAAGAATGCGAAATGTCGCGTTCATGCCACAGCGCCACATTCTCCATCGCCGGCGTGATAAATGCGCGAACAATGCGCGCCAGCCCGGTCAGGTTTTCGGTCAATACTGGATTGCGCTTGTGCGGCATTGCCGATGAGCCCTTCTGGCCTTTCGAGAAATATTCCTCGGCTTCCAGCACCTCGGTACGCTGCAAATGGCGTATCTCTGTTGCGAGCCGTTCCACGGAGGATGCAATGACACCCAATGTGGCAAAGAACATTGCATGCCGGTCACGCGGAATGACTTGGGTTGAAACAGGTTCTGGCTCAAGGCCGAGAGCCTTGGCCACATGTTCTTCAACTTGAGGATCGATATTGGCAAACGTGCCCACCGCACCCGAGATCGCACAGGTGGCAATTTCAGCGCGGGCGGCTATCAGCCTTGAACGGCATCGATCAAACTCGGCATAGGCCTGCGCCATCTTAAGGCCGAACGTTACCGGCTCGGCATGAATGCCGTGAGAACGCCCGATACACACGGTAAACTTGTGCTCTTCGGCGCGCTTCTTGATCGCAGCCAGCAGCGTGTCGATATCGGCGAGAAGCAGGTCGCTTGCCCGCATCAATTGTACGCTCAGCGTGGTGTCCAGCACGTCCGAGGAAGTGAAGCCTTGGTGGACGAAGCGTGCCGGTTCGCCCACAATTTCAGCCAGGTGAGTGAGGAAGGCGATCACATCGTGTTTGGTCTCCCGCTCGATAGCGTCGATGCGTTCAATATCGAATGTCGCGGCATTGCCCTTGTCCCAAATTGTCTTGGCGGCTTGTTTAGGGATAACACCAAGCTCAGCGAGGGCATCGCAGCCATGCGCTTCAATTTCGAACCAGATGCGGAACTTGGTTTCCGGCGACCAGATGTCGACCATGTCGGGACGCGAATAGCGAGGGATCATTTAAGTGCTCTGTATGGGTTATGGTGAACTGCTGCGCTCCGTCTAACAGCGCTTTGTAAAAGTCTCAATCCGGCAAACGGTTTAACCACCAGCTTGTGACGAAAAGTCCGGCCAACGCTATTGGAAAGTACAACCGAAGCCCCAGCACAATGTAGGTGTAGACAGCGCCAGCGGCCGTGAACATTTGTTGCCACAACCAGGCTTGCGAGAAAACTTCACCATGCCACTGGGAAAAATAGATGCGGTATTGCAATGCAAACAAGCATGCGGTGAAAAGCGTCGTCAATCCGAGCAGTAGAAACAGCAGGATTGCCCAACGCCAAACCGAAGAGCGGTGGACGAAATATCGCGCGATGACCACGGACGGCCAGACTGCAAGCGCTGCGCCCGCTGCATAGATCAACCCGACCTGCATGCTTTGCTCGGAGACAACCCATCCCCGCGCAAAGACAAGAACAACAACTCCGGCTGTGAAGCAACAAATCGCCCAAAACAGGCCCGGTAGAAGCATTTGGCCAATAGGCGGCATTACTTTGGTTTTTTTGGGTAATACCGCCTGAGGCACAGTCTCTGGTTCCGTATTGGCGATCAAGGTTGGCCGATGGTTCCATCGCGCGTGGTCACGGCCATCCAGCGATAATCGGGTCCTTCAAAACCAAACGACTTGAC
>JAHEJF010000245.1 GCA_024639025.1 Ahrensia sp.
CCGCGCGATCGACAAGTGATGAACAGCCCGACACTGCAAGTCGCGCTTCGGTTTCTCGGTCGACAATTTCAAGCTTCAGACCCGCCTCATCATGGACACGTTGGATGAACTCCGCTCCATTTTCAGCCGAGCGACATGCCTCTGTTGCAATGAGCCTTGCGCGCTCTATTGGCCGGGCATGCAGCTTATCGCGACACACTTTCAATGCTTCGACAGCACGATCCATCGCCGCACTGGAAAGCTTCGACGAGCCGCCAAGGCCTTCACCCAAGCGCACGATGCGTGAGAATGCATCGATCACGCGGAACTGGCCAGGCCGGGTCGGGATTGCAACCAATAGCCGACAATTGTTGGTGCCCAGATCCAGAGCTGCGTAGGCAGTCTGGTTTTGATAATGATTGTGCGACCGGTGCCGCGATCTATGCGGCGGCTTTGATCGCTCGGCTTGTGCAGGCGGCTTTCCGTTTTTGAGATCGGCTACGCTGGCTTGCGGCCGATCAGCCGGGCCGTTTTGCACAGATGCGTTTTTGCGTCTTCGCCGACGCCTTCGATTGCGCCTGCTGGGCTGGGGGTCTTCAGGTGCTACACCATCTGTGGGCTGCTGCGGGATTCTGCCTGCAGAATGGAGAACAGATTCGCCAACATTTTCGCCCGGTTGCTTTGTTAAATTGCGCATTTCCGCGCCTTCAACAGAGGGAACCGAGCCCCTTTGAGTCAATCCGTTGTCCGCTGCTGCGGGCACGGATTGTGGTGATTGACCTGACACTTCGGGCCTTTGACCCGTATCGTCAGATTTTGTCACTTTTTTGTCCTTTATGTGCGGCGCAGCTGTTAAAGCGCAGCACGCACAAATGGTTGAGTTGGCAACACGGTAACAGTGAAGCGCCAAATCACAAAGCGAATTTTCAATCGACCGAGCCAAGCTTCAGAACCAGTACAAATGGGCTAATCAGCGTGTAGAAATTGCAAGTGCAATTCATGCAACATGAGCGGCATTGACAGTGCGACCAGGCCGGCAGCATTCCTTAGAGAGGTTTAAATCCAGCCAGCAAATTTGGTCGGGGTAGCAATCAGCAGCATCGGCTTCAGTTTGATTATGTAACAGCGGCGCGAATCTGAAATTCGGGCCGCTTCCAGATTTCACGCTGCATGATGTCTTGCATGATTTCGACGGCGGCATGGATGTCGTTCTCGTCCAAGTACAGAGGCGCAATGCCAAAGCGCATGACGTTGGGCGCTCGAAAATCGCCTATGACGCCCTGCCCAATCAGCGCTCTGATCACCGAATATCCATGCTCGAATACAAAAGAGACCTGGCTTCCACGCTGTTGCGGATCGCGGGGGCTGAGAAGTTCAAATTCAGGGCAACGCTTTTCAACTTCGCATATAAAGAGTTCCGACAACTCAATCGAGCGCTCGCGCACCTCTTTCATAGAAACCCCATCCCAAATGCTGAGTGAAGCATCGAGTGCAGCAAACTGAAGGATTGGCGGCGTGCCAACGCGCATGCGCTGTATGCCGGGTGCGGGTTGATAGTCCAAATCGAAATCAAAAGGCGCCTTATGGCCCAACCATCCTGACAGGGCAGGAATGATTTGATCCACAATATCCGGGCGCACATAAATAAAGGCGGGTGAGCCCGGTCCGGCATTGAGATACTTATATGTGCACCCAATGGCGAATTCTGCGCGCGACCGTGACATGTCGACCGGAACGGCACCGGCCGAATGCGCCAGATCCCAAATCACAACAATGCCATGCTGATGGGCCGTGTGCGTGATCTTTTGCAGATCGTGCATTCGACCGGTGCGGTAGTCGACTTGGGTCAACATCAACACGGCCACATCCTTGCTCAGATTCTGTTCAACGTCTGAAGGATCGACCAGCTTTATCCTGTGATCTTGCTCAAGCGAGCCTATCAGGCCCTGTGCAATATAAAGATCGCTGGGGAAATTACCGGTATCCGATAAAATGACTTTGCGATCCGGTCGCATCGCCAAGGCGGCAGACAAGGCCTGAAAAACCTTCACCGAAAGGGTATCGCCCAACACCACGCTTCCCAATGGACATCCAATGAGTGCCCCTACCCTGTCGGCCAGTGAAACGGGCTGAGACATCCACTCAGCTTCATTCCATCCGCGTATGAGCATCTCACCCCATTCCTCCTGCAGGGTCTGGTTCATACGGGTGACGGCCCGCGCGGGCATTGGTCCGAGTGAATTGCCGTCGAGATAGATGACGCCTTCGGGCAAATGGAACTGTTCTTTCCTCAAACCAGCCTCCGCTCAAGCAACCTGACGCAACCGATCCCGGTTGCAACGGTCATGCGTTCCTCAACAGGCGTTTCGCTCAAATTTCATCTGACCACAATGCGGAATATGGTCTTGCCTAATCTTTAGTCTATGATTGAAGACTGTTCATAAAGTAGGCAATTTCAGTCTAGGCCCGGATCGCTGATGAGCGTCTTTATGTGATCGGCGTATTCGAGCACAGCAGCTTCACCTTTGGGTGTTATGGCGTATACGCCCCTCGAATGACGTTCAAACCAGCCATAGTGATCTGCGGCCATAATTGTGCGTGCACGATCGGTTCCGGTTTGTTTGGCAACATTGGAAGCTTTGGTGGGTCCGAGCCGTGACAACAGTTCCAAACAACGCAATGCGTCCTGCCTATAGGCCGTTACAATTGTGCTCTTGTTCTTGCCGCCCAGATTGGGATCGCCAACACGTTTTGAAAACTCCCTGAGCAAACGTGTGGCTTTTTGCTTGGACTGTCTTGGCTGGTAAGGTGCAGGGTCAAGATGCGCTTCAACGAACCCGTCCTTCAATCGTACAGTCAGCAGGCCCAATCCCAGTCGACGGCACAACCTCTTATTGCTGTGAAGCGCCTTGAGAAATGAGCGCCCGCTACCGCGCGGCACCGCTACATAGACAAAGTCTGTGATCGACTGGCGCTCGGTGGCCTGATGAAACAATGAAAGGGTGAAGCCGGTTTTGAGTTCAACTATGACAGGCGGCTCGTCGCCCCTGACCCCAACCATGTCAGCGGCACCGATCTCAGCCTTAACATCAAAGTCTTGTGCTTTAAGATATTCTTTAACGGGCTGATAAAGGTCTGTTTCCAAAATGGGTCGGTTGGCCATGAAAAGCTACATTATTTGCGAAAATCAGAAGGTTAATCAGTAGGATTTCATTAAGTCTGAATCCCAATTGTCACAATTTGATACATCTCGTTGGGCAGATGTAAATGTTCTTACGTTATCAACGCTCCATGAACAACGCCTGCGCGTAGCAGGTTGAACTCAGGGGGCTGCGGCGTTGGATAAGAAATATTTGGTCATGGGCGCCATTGCGCTGTTTTTCGGTAGCGGGGCTGTGGTTGGTGCAGATTACTGGCTCAAAAGCAATGTTCAAACCGTCGTCAAAGAAGTGTCATCCGAGCAGGCTGCTATTGCGGCCCAGCCAGAACGTACCATTGTGGTCGCTGGTCAGGCACTGAATTATGGCGATGTCATCTCTCAATCCAATATGCGTGAAGTTGCCTGGGCTGCTGACGATATGCCTGAGGGCGCTTTTGAGACGATTGATGAGATGTTGCACGAAGGTGATCGGGCAGCCCTGGGTGCCATTGCGCTGGGCGAGCCGGTACTGTCCAGCAAGGTAACGGGCACGGGCGCTGCACCTTCACTATCCAAAATTCTAAAGCCCGGCTACCGGGCGGTTGCTGTTGAAATTGACGAAACCAAGGGTGTTAGTGGCTTTATCGTGCCCGGTGACCGTGTTGATGTCATCGTGGTTCGGGAATTTGGCGACACGGATGAGGACGATAAGAGCCTGAAAATTGCCTCGACCGCACCTCATTCCAACACTGTTGTTGGATCTGGCGGATCGCGCGTGAACTCTGGCCGCGTACTGGCGAATATCCGTGTGCTTTCTGTCGACCAGATCGCTAAGGAAAATCAGGCCGAGCCGATTTTAGCACGCACTGTTGCGCTGGAAGTCCTGCCGACACAGGCGACTTTGCTGATTGCTGCGCAAAGAGCCGGTTCATTGTCGCTTCATTTGCGCGGCGCTGGCGATGTCAGCGATCTTGGATTTGCCCCGGCGACAATACAGGGCATCGATTTCAACCTGACATCGTCGTTTGGTGACGACAAAGGTCCTACCAACAAAAACCTGAAGTCAATCCGTGTTCGCATGGGTGAAGACGTCTCTACCCATGAAGTTTCAATTGAGGGAGCAGCACGATGAACCGTCTTGCCAAAATTCTTTCCGCATTTGCGCTGGTCGGCACGGTTTGCGTTCCTCAAGCAGTCATTGCCGGTTCCCATTCAAGCTCAAATGCACACGTGGTCACAATTTCAGGCGCCAATGCGCGTCTTGTGACCGTTGAAAAAGGCAAACCGCAAACCATTCGAACCACACGCCCCTATAT
>JAHEJF010000246.1 GCA_024639025.1 Ahrensia sp.
CGAAACAACGTTGATTTGCCCGCGCCATTGGGGCCGATCACACCAACAATGCCACCCGGCGGCAATTTGAACGACAAATTGTCGATCAGCACCTTGTCCCCATAAGCCTTGCTGATGCCCTCGGCCTCGATCACGACATTGCCCAGACGCTCACCCGCCGGGATGATTATCTGCGCATCGCCGGGTTTGCGCTTGTTTGCCGACTCCACCAGTTCATCATAGGCCTTGATCCGGGCCTTGGATTTGGCCTGCCGAGCCTTGGGTGACGATGCAATCCACTCCTGCTCGCGCGCCAATGATTTTTGTCTGGCTGCGTCTTCACGGCCCTCCTGCTGCATGCGCTTGGCCTTGGCCTGAAGGTAAGCTGTATAATTGCCCTCATAGGGAATGCCGCGGCCGCGGTCGAGTTCGAGAATCCAGCCGGTGACATTGTCCAAAAAGTAGCGATCGTGCGTGATCATCAGCACCGAACCGGGATATTCACGCAAGTGCTTCTCAAGCCACGCAATGGTCTCGGCGTCCAAATGGTTGGTCGGCTCGTCAAGCAGCAGCATGTCCGGCTGGCTCAGCAGCAATTGACACAGTGCCACGCGACGGATTTCGCCACCCGACAAGTGTTCGACCGATGAGTCGCCCGGTGGACAACGCAGCGCATCCATCGCTTGCTCAACCTGACTTTCCAGATCCCACAGGTTCTGACTGTCAATCTGATCCTGCAATTGGGCGCCCTCTTCGGCTGTCTCGTCCGAATAGTTCATCATCAGTTCGTTGTAACGATCAAGGATCGCTTTCTTGTCGGCAACGCCAAGCATGACGTTTTCCATCACCGTCAATGCGGGATCGAGCTGCGGTTCTTGCGGCAAATACCCACGGGTTGCGCCCTCGGCCAGCCAGGCTTCGCCGGTGAATTCATTGTCGAGCCCCGCCATAATGCGCATCACGGTCGACTTGCCCGCGCCGTTGGGACCCAGGATCCCGATTTTCGCGTCGCCATAGAACTGCAGGTGAATGTTTTCGAGGATCTTCTTTGATCCATAGACCTTGTTCAGGCCAGACATGTGGTAAATATATTGGCGTGCCATTATCAAAGGCTCCGGGTGTTTTGAGGATTTTCCGCTGTGTATGGGAAATCGCGCGCATGAGCAACGTCAAAGGCTGGAAATTCGACGTCATTGCGCTAGCTTATTCACAATCACACGGGAGTAAGAACATGACCGCAATTCGCCGCCAACTACTTGTCTCTGTTATCGCTCTGACGCCCTTGATGGCGCATGCCGCCGGTTCTGATGAGACACCGACTTCGGATGTCGAAAAATGCGAAGTAGGACAGGTCTATGACAAGGCGACCGACAAATGCGTCGATGAGGAGAAGTCGTCGATGAACGATACCGAGTTGCTCGATAATGGACGCGCCCTTGCCTATGCCGAACGTTTTGACGAGGCGATCATCGTTCTGAACAAGATCAAGAACCCGGATGCCGAAGTGCTGAACTATCTGGGTTATGCCACACGCAACAATGGCGACGTGGATCAGGGATTGCGCTACTATCGGGCTGCGCTGGAAATTGATCCCGATTACACGCTCGCGCGTTCCTATATGGGTCAAGCCCTGCTCAGCGCAGGCGACAGGCGTGGCGCCATGATCCAGCTGGACGAGATCGAAAAGCGTGTTGGCACCGATGCCCGCGAATACAGGCTTTTGGCTCAGGCACTTCTGAAGAAGTCGTTGGGCGGAACCCAAACCTATTAGAGTTTTTGGCCTCCTAGACCCTGTCAGTCTTTGACGGAATCGCGGTACCCGGAGTAATTCATTATTTTCAATGTCCAGATCCGTGCCTGCGCTTGACAGACATGTTGAAATGCTCAATGCGCGCCATCAATGCAATCGGAGCGCGTTTTCATGACTGGATTTGGGAAGCCATTCAAACTGGAGAGCACGACGGGCGCTCAATTGAGTGTTCGACACCAAAAAGCCCAAGGCAATGCGCTTGGAATCATCCATGTCAACCATGGCCTCGCTGACCACGGCCTGCGATATCAACGATTTGCATCCGCGCTCAGCACGTCTGGCTTTCACGTCTTTGCACACGACCACCGTGGTCATGGCTTCACTGAAACTTCCGATGCGCCTCCGCGCACTTTCTCTGTCCAAGGCGACGGTGTTGTGAAAGTTCTGGATGATTGCGCCGCAGTGCAAGCACACGCCCTGACAGAATATCCGGGATTACCGCTGATTATGTTCGGTCATTCCATGGGTGGCCTGATCACCATGAATTTCGCTCTGCGGCACACCAGCAATCTGGCCGGGTTTGCCGTATGGAACGCCAATTTTTCCGGCGGACTTGCCGGCCGAATGGCTCAATTTCTTTTGAAATATGAACGCCTTAGGCTGGGTTCGGATGCGCCTTCGCGGCTGCTGCCCAAACTGACCTTTGCCGACTGGGCCAGGAAAATTGACGGAGCGCGCACCAGTTTTGACTGGCTCTCACATATCGAAGAACAGGTCGAGGCCTATGTGGCGGATCCGCTTTGCGGATGGGATCCATCCGTAGGCATGTGGCTCGACGTCTTCTCGATGGTATTTGCTGGTGGCGCGCGTGAACTGCTTGCAACCTCGCCCGCACGTCATACGCCTTTCCATTTACTGGGCGGCGGCGAAGACCCTTCAACTGAATTTGGCAATGCGGCGGAACAACAGGCTGACCGATTGAAAAATGCCGGTTTTGACCAGGTGACAACACGGATATTTCCAAATGCCCGCCACGAAACACTCAACGATCTTGATGAAAAAGAAGCGAGTGAAGCGTTCATCACCTTTGCAAAATCATGTTGTTCAGTTTGATGCAAAGCGGGTGACGGGCGTTTTTGGCTCTGCTAACACTCGAACCGAATTCGTTTGGAGAGGGCGCCATGGAAATCATCACTGGTCTGTTCACAATTGACAATCTGATCACATTCTTGATCCTCACCGCGCTGGAGACAGTGCTCGGCTTTGATAACCTGCTGTATATTTCGCTGGAGGCCAAGAAGGTCGGTGCCCAACATGAAGCGCAGATCAGGCGACTGGGCATTATTTTGGCCATTGTCCTTCGAATTGTGCTGCTCTTTGTCGTGCTTCAGTTGATCCAATCGTTCCAAGATCCATTCTATATTTTCAGTTGGATTGGCGTGGCAGAAGGTGCCGTCAGTGGCCATGCGATTATTGTCTTGGCCGGTGGTGTTTTCCTCATGTACACCGCGATCAAGGAAATCACGCATATGCTCGCGCTGGACGATATGGGGCAAGCCGTTGGTGGGCGCTCCATGTCGTCTGTCACCAAAGCAATTTTCTGGATCTCCGCAATGAACCTGGTCTTCTCCTTTGACACCGTGCTTTCAGCGGTCGCCTTGACCGACAATTTCATTGTCATGGTGGCAGCGATTGTGATCTCCGGCGTGCTGATGGTTGTGATGGCTGACACCGTTGCAAGCTTCCTCAACCGCAATCGCATGTACGAGGTGGTTGGCCTGTTTGTGCTGCTTTTGGTCGGCATTCTTCTAACCACCGAAGGCGGTCATTTGGCGCATCTCAAATTCTTCGGATTCTCCGTCGAAGCGATGAGCAAGACAACATTCTACTTCGTGCTGGTCACCATGGTACTGGTGGAAATTGTTCAGGGTCGATACCAGCGCAAGCTGATGGCGGAGAAGCAAAATATCGTTCGCAAAACCGGCGCGCAGCATCCTGAAGCCTGACGCTGCGCTGCATGGAAATTGGCTTACCGTGCGTCCTTGCAAGGGCGCGTGTTAAAGTACTGATTCAAGTCAGCCGTGATCTGTCGCCCTGAAAAAGGTGAGTCGTTAGAATCGCTTAGTGGCGAATGCTGATGTTACGCGACCTGCCTGGCGAGTGCACATTGGCTCCAAAGGTCGTTCAGCGATCTGGCCAGGTGTCTGATGTCATCTGGTGAATGGAACGGTGTCGGTGTGATCCGCAAACGTTCTGTCCCCACCGGCACTGTCGGGTAGTTGATCGGCTGAACATAGATGCCGTAATCCTCAAGCAATATGTCGGATATCCATTTGCACTTGGCGGCATTGCCCACCATCACCGGCACGATATGGCTGTCATTGGATTGATGCGGAATGCCCAATTTGTCCAGTGCTTCGCGCACCGCAGCAACGGCCTGTTTCTGGCCTTCGCGTTCAACACGGCTTTGCTTGAGATGTCTGATCGAGGCTGTCGCGCCTGCGGCCACCGCCGGCGGCAAAGCGGTTGAAAAGATGAAGCCCGAGGCAAAGCTGCGGACAAAATCGATCAGCTTTTTCGAGCCGGTGATATAGCCGCCCATCACGCCGAAGGCTTTTCCCAAAGTGCCCTCAATCACATCGATCCGGTCCATGATGCCCTCGCGCTCGGCAACACCGCCGCCGCGCG
>JAHEJF010000247.1 GCA_024639025.1 Ahrensia sp.
CCGGCTCAAGCTTTGCCGTGGCATGGGCCATGACATTCATCTCCCATGCGCGACGGGCCATGGAGCGTGCTTCAGAAACCATGCCTGCGCGTTTGAGAAACTTGGCTTGTTTGATCATCATGCGGGCCAGATCCAAGGCCTTGTTTTTCCGTGTCATTGCAAACTTCTCCTGTTGCTAACCTTAATGTTGGTTGCGAAAGCGCCGAATAAAAGGGTGACGACCTGCTTCGCTGGTCAACAAAACGTGATCCAAGGCTCCGCAGGGGCGACCAGTTGTTTTGCTTGGTCGGGTCTCAAATAATGGAACTTGCTCATTCATGCCCGTGTTACGCGATTGACGTGCATTTGGATTAGTTTGTCAGTATTGCTTGTTGCAGAACGCGTCTGGAGGTGAAGTTTCGACTGGGTGGGCGCGCCATGGGCTATTTTGAATGCTAGGTTTCATCGCGGCGATATTTCTATTGTTTCTGACACCGGGGCCTGGTGTGCTTAGTGTGGCGGGTGTGGGGTCGGCCTTTGGGTACAGGCCTGGATTTCGCTACATGACGGGATTGTTTATCGGCAACAATCTTGTTGCGCTCTGCGTGATCACCGGATTGGCGGCGATTGTACTGGCCGAACCGCTCATTCGCACAATTTTGCTCTGGGCATCGATTGCCTATTTGCTCTATCTGGCATTCAGGATCGCCACTTTGGGCAGTGAAATCTCAATCGCACCGGCAATTAAGCAACCCGGTATTGTTGACGGGATTGCGCTGCAATTTCTCAATCCCAAGGCCTATGTCGTCAACACGACGCTGTTTACCGGGTTCCCCATATTTCCAAATGCGTTTGGCGCCGAGATCCTGTTCAAGTTGATTGTCGTGAACGCGATCTGGATTGCAGTACATATTGCCTGGTTGGGTCTTGGCGTCACCATTCACCAATTGGACCTACCGCGCCGCGCCCGTTTTGCGATCAATTTGCTGATGGCTGTTTCGATGATTGGTGTGGTGGCACTGGCTGCACTTCGTGCCTTTTGACACAGGGTACAGGATGCCTTGATCCATGCTCAATCTGGGCAGGCGGACAGATCGGCGATCGTATCGACATCGAGCAATTGTTCATGGGGACATTTGAGCATGCTTCGCTGGGGAATGGATCGTAACATTGAGCGCGCGCCGAAATCACCTCTGATGCCGCTTAGGGCCGCAAAGTATTCGCGTGAAAAACCTGCCGGTGGTGAAACTGTCGTCCCATCGGTGCATCCAGACAAGCCTTCAGACGCACACAGATTATCAATGGTTTTCAGCGTGGTGGGCTCAATACATGGCATATCGGCCAGGGCGATCACTATGCGTTGGGCGTTCAGACTGACGGCACGCCTAATTCCAACATGCAGGCTTGTTGATTGTTGAGACCCGCGCTGACTATGTGCAATCTCAAATTTGTCAAAGAGGATTTCAACTTCCTGATCTGAAACGACAGCGATGAGGTGCTCAAATCCAGCGGCAGCCATGGCACGTGCTGCATGCCGCGCCAGCGGTTCTCCCTGGAAATCTACCAACAACTTGTTTTGATCGCCAAAACGTTTGGATTGGCCTGCTGCCAAGACAATACCGGCTGTGGTCATTGTTGTTTTTTCCCGAACAGATGCGTCAGATGACTCTGGAATTCTGGTGCCCCCTGCCAGACTCGAACTGGCACGATCAATTGATCGAGGGATTTTAAGTCCCTTGCGTCTACCAATTCCGCCAAGGGGGCACGGCCAAGAATCTGGCGTCGAAATTGCTGTAGCCAAATTGGAAGAGAGACAAAAGCCCCAATCTTGTATTTCTGACTTTTAAAGGCACGACTTTAATCAGCTTTGATGCGTTTCTTTCGCCACAGAATCACGAAAAGAACCGCGGCGCTACAGCCGCTGAAGGCTGAAATGCCCAAAAAGGTCCACTCGGTCGGCTGTGCAGTGCCGCCGCTTGCCAGATATGCGGCGACGGAACAAATCAACGCGGCCAGGAACGCAATATAGGCCAGCCACCGGCGACCAGACATCAACAGCAGCGACACAAGCAGAATTATGGATCCGATGCTGACCATGATTGCAGCTTCGGGGCCAAACAGGTTGAGGCTTGTTCCGCCGATCAGCATGAGGCCAGCGAGCGCAAGAAACAGCGAGGCCAATTGGTATAATAGTGGTGCGTGTTCGCGCTTCATGGTTTCTCAATCATTCGGACAGGGCATGCCAGCGGTCGTCCATAATGCCATGTCATCCAGATGTTGCTGCAGTGTACCCGGTGCAGGTTCCCGGTTGCCTCCAGGATCAAAACTCCATGCAATAAATGCCTGGATTTCGATATCATGAATTATGTGCTCGACCAGCCCGGCACCATCGCGTCCACCATTGCGCTCCGGATCGCGCATTTGTTGGCAGATCTCGTTGCTTGACTTGCCGAACCAGGCAAACTCGACCGGTGCCAGCATCCAGTCATGGTTGGTGTGCGGTGGGGCGTGTTCCAATGTATTGGGCAAGAGGGACTTTTGGTGGCATGTCGCACAGTTCAGCGTTTGAGCGCCGATGCGGCTTTCATCGGCCTGAATATTCATGCCGTGTCGCTTGGGCTCGTTGCCAAAGGATGGGCCAGACCACATCGGAATATTGGTCTCGTCGACATGGCAATTGATGCATCTTGGGTGGGAAACCACGTTGAAAATTTTCTGCCAGGCCATCAAACCCTGTGCGCTTGACACTTCATCAGGCAGTTCAATTGGCACCAGCGAGGGGCCTGGATTGATCTCGCTCGTTTCCGCAGCCAGCACCTCCTGCAGATGACTGCCTGCAAACAGTTCAACCATTTCCAGAAGTTTTAGTGCCTGCCTGATCATGTTTTCACACAAACCTGATGTGTTTGTTAAATGGCATTTCCCTTATGCGCTTGCCCGTTGCTGCGAAAATGGCATTAGCCAGTGCCGCGGGTGCCGGGGGTACGCTGGGTTCACCGACACCACGCACCTTAGAGCCGTTTTCCAGTCCGCGCACTTCAATATGCGGACATTGATACATGCGCATACCCTCAAATGCATGATAGTTGGACTGTTGCGCCATGCCATCTGAATAGGTGAACTCGCAATTCATGGCGTGGCCCAAGCCCCAAACCACGCCGCCTTGCACCTGGTTCTCGAAGTTGACAGGATCAACAATCCGTCCAACATCCAATGCAACAAAAACCTTGTCCAACTTGATGCCCTCGGTTGTGTTTGTCAGTTCGACAATTTGAGCTGTTGGCACACCAAATGACAGGCAGAAGGCAACACCGCGGCCTTTGTTCTGAGGTAGTGCGCTACCCCAATTTGACATTTCCGCAACCGCCTCCAGCACTTTGCGAGATGGCTGGTGCCAGGTCAGGCGTAATCTTTCTTCAAGAGGATCAGCACCGGCTTCATGGATTAGTTCATCGAGCGCGCAGTCGTGAAAGAATCCGTTGGTTGATGCGCCGACCGCCCTCCACCAACCCACGGGAGCAAGCCCGTCGACCTCGGTTCCGCTGACCCGATAGTTGGGTATTGTGAAAGGCTGATCCCATGCGCCAGCAACGATGCCCGTGTCTGGCACCGGTACCGGAATGTTCTGGCGTCCCATTTGTGACTTGATCGCCGAAGGCATCGCAATGGAGAGGTCCAACGTGTCGACCTGCCCGTCCTTCACCGTGCCGCTTGCCTTGGCCATTGCAATTTGCCGAGGATAGTCGACGGCAAAATCCTGTTCCCTGCTGTAGGTGAGCTTTATGGGTGTTCCGGGCATTTGTGTGGCGATGATGGCGGCATATTTGATGAATTCGTCCTCGATCCGATGGCCGAAACTGCCACCTGCCGGCAGCATGTGCACGAAAACGGTTTCGACGTTCCTGCGGGTGATTTTTGCAACATTGGATTGCACAAAGCGCGGAATTTGCGCAGTCGCCCAAACATCCACACGATCCTGCTGAACCCAAACCGTTGCTGCCAGCGGCTCCAAGGGCGCATGCGCCAAATAGGGCGCACGGTACACCCTTTCGGTGGGGACGGTTTCCGCAAAAGCGGCATCAACATTGCCTTTGTCGCGAAAACGGAACCCTTTTTTCGCTTCCAGGGATTGTTCCAGAAGTTCCCAGTGTTCATCCATTTCGGCCGGGTATGGCGCATCGCTCCAATTTGTTGAAATCGCCTCGACGGCCTGAAAAGCCCGCCAGCTATTGTTCGCAATGACCGCGACACCATCTTCAAGCGCAATTACTTTCTCAACACCGCGCATGGCCTCGGCTTGGCTTGCGTCGTAATCAATCATTGAGCCACCGTGACGCGGATTGGTTTTGATCGCAGCAAAAAGCATGCCATCAATCTTTGTATCGATGCCGTAGCCCTGTTGGCCTGTTGATTTGGCTTTGATGTCG
>JAHEJF010000248.1 GCA_024639025.1 Ahrensia sp.
AATGAGCACGGCCCAGAAATGCGACATCATGAAATTGTTGGAATACAGCTCGAACAAGGCGCCAAAGCCAACCAGCGAAATCAACAATTGTCCGATGATAACGCCTTTCACAGCGCGGATAACACCGATGCGTACGCCGCCCAGTATCTCTGGCAGCGCTGCCCAGAAATAGACTTTGAAAAAAGCATCCAGCGGCGATGCGCCAAAACTTCTTGCCATGTCGACCAGTGATCGGTTGATCTGTTTTACCCCGGCACGTGAATTCAAGATGATGATCCAAATTGCAAACAGGGTTGTCGTGATGATGATTGATTTCATGCCAAATCCAAACAGCACCATCAAGACCGGAACCAGTGCCGTAAGTGGCGCGCTCAAGAAGATATTCACCCAAGGCAGGATCAGCTCGTCAAGCAGGCGACTCTTGCCGATCAGGATGCCAACCGGCACGCCGATAACGACAGCAAAGAAAACCCCGGCGATAAACGCATAGGCTGTCTCATACATCGCATTTTGAAAGGCGGCGGTGCCAATGACGTTATACAGCGTCACCAAGACTTCCGAGAGTGGCGGTATAAAAAATGTCCACCCTGTTTGGCCGACAATTTCCCACAGCAGCGCCCACAGGATCAATGAAGACATGGCCGGTAATCTGTATCCAAAGAGTGTCATGACCGCTTACTCCACATAATTGCGCAGTGACGCCCAGATCTGGTCCACAATGTCCAGATATTCCGGTGAACGGCGAATATTCTCGACATTGGTGCCGCGGAAACTGGATGGTCGAATGACCTCCGACACCCGGCTTGGGCGCGGCAGCAGGATGGCGATCTGGTCGGAGACATAGACCGCCTCCTCAATCGAGTGCGTAACAAACAGGAATGTCTTGTTCTCATTACGTACGAGCTCAAGCATGTCTTCCTGGAACTTGCGCCGGTTCTGCTCGTCCACCGCCGAAAACGGCTCGTCAAGCAGCAGCACCTGCGCATCCACCGAAAGCGCCCGCGCAAGACCGACGCGTTGCCGCATGCCGCCCGACAGCTCGTGCGGATAAGCCTTTTCGAACCCGCTGAGCCCCACATTGTCTATGTATTTCTGCGCAATGTCCTCGCGTTCGGATTTGGCCACGCCGCGCAATTCAAGCCCGAAGGAAACATTGCGCATCACATTGGCCCAGGGCAGCAAGGCAAAGTCCTGAAACACAAACGCGCGGTCCGGGCCAGGACCGGTGACCTTCTTGCCGTCAATTTCAATCTCGCCGGCTGTCGGCTCCAGAAGCCCGGCGATGATTTTCAGCAAGGTGGTTTTGCCACAGCCCGACGGCCCCAACAGCGACGTCAACTGCCCGCGCGGGAAGTCGAGCGACAGATTCTTGAGCGCTTCAACTTCGCCATAGTTCTTGGAAACGCCGCGTACGGAAACAGCGGTATCGACATCTAAGGGTTCGGCCTTTGCAAAGGCATCATTAGTCTGAGACATAACCACGGTTGTTCCCTTCAAATAAGACATTCTCAATTTGCTCGAGCAGGTTCAGAAATAGAACAGCCAAGACGATAATGGAAAAGATGGCCGCATACATCGATGGATAGTCAGCGATAGAGCGGCTGTAGGTGATGATGTCACCCACCCCTGTCGGCGTGATTTTCAGTTCGGAAAGAATGGCACCGATAAATCCTGCTGAAATGCCCAGGCGAAGCCCGGAAAAAATCACCGGCGAGGCAGCTGGTATCACGATTTTCAAGATGATGTCCCGGTCCGATGCCAGAAACGACCTGCCCATATCCTTGATATTGGCAGGCGTGTTCCTGACTGCACTGGCCGTGTTGAGGACAATGACTGGCATTGCCATGATACAAACCACAAACACCTTGGACGTCAGTCCGATACCATAGGCCATGACCAAAATTGGGATCAGGGCCGCCAGGGGCGCTGCCTGCATCACGATAAAGATTGGCGAGAAAAGCCAGTCAAACCGTTCGCTCAGCCCGACCCAAAGACCAATGCCGATACCAAAAAACGCCGAGATGCCGACACCAATCGCCAATGGTTTGAGCGTTTCGCCATAAGCGGTGAATATCGACCCGTCAAAGGTCATTACAAACAGAGCCTGCATCGATTCCAGAAACGTCGGAAAAGCAAAGCTGACCGGTATCCGGCCCGCAATCTCCCATGCGCCAAACACCAATATGGCCGACAGCAGCTTCAATCCGAGCGAGCGGTTTATCATTTCAAATCACCTCAATCAGAGTAGCGACCACCCGCCGGTCAGGCGGATGGTCTGCGGTGTTTTACTTGTTCATTGCCGCATCAAGGGGTGCCAGATACCAGAAGTCCTCGATATTGAGCGTTGAAGCATCGCCCTCGAGCTGGCCGGCAGCCGAATACCATTCCATGTCGGCTTGGGCTGCCTTGCGACCACCACCATTGGGATCATACAACCCGCCGGCAACCGCATTTGTGTAGAACTCATCCAGTCCGGAAAGGATTTCCGGCGGCAGCTGGCCAATCGGGCCATCAGGATCGGTCTCCTTGCTTATGATCGTTGGATCTTCTTGCATGTCTCTCCAAACACTGGCCAACGCATCGACAAATATGCCGACCTGTTCCTCGTTTTCCTTGATCCAATCCAGATTGGCAAACAGCGCCTCATCACTGGAATCAACCTCAAACATCGGCAGGACGTTGAACTTGTCGGGGAACTCCGCAACCACCTTGTTCTTGTTCGACAGGTCGATAATCGTCGCATCGGTCTGGCCGCTGACAAGCGCCACCACGCGGTTTGCGGATCCGGGAACATAGGAACGCTCACCAAATGTGATGCCAATCTTGTCTTCAATCACATTGGCAATCGAGTCCGTGCCGCCACCACGTGAGTGCAGCAGGATTGGCTGGCCATCAAGATCTTTCAAATCGCTGTATTTCTTGGATGTCACGGGGAAAAATTTCAGCTTGGACAGCTGGAAAATGATGCGGATCGGCGCTTTGGACCGCTGCATGGCGGCATAGGGCGTACCAAAGCCGATATTCATCTGACCGCTGAGAACCGCCTGAATGGCAAGTTCCTCGTCTGAAAACGCTGTCCATTCATAGTCCAGACCATTGGCCTTGGCGCGATCGAGCGCCACGAAAAATGCCGCCAACTCATCGGATGGCGTTTCTGCAAGCGCGATCCTGAGTTTCTCGGCATAGGCTGATGACATCATCAACCCAACAGCAAGCGATGTCGCCATCACCGCACCGGTTAGTTTCTTCAACACATTCTTCATAATCATCTCCTCCCTTGGATTACTCGAACTCAATTTGAGTGCATGTCGTGGCCTCCTGCCAGCGCCATGCTTTGTCTTTGTTGTCGTCTCACGCCTCCCCAAACAGCCGTTCGGAAACAGAGTGCAGATGCTTTCGCATGGCAGTGTAGGCGTCAGCCGGCCGCCGCTCTGCAATGGCTTGGGCGATAATCTCATGCTCGGTAAAACTGTCATGATTGGGTTTTGGCTTGGTCGTGGCACGCACGACATTGCCGAACGCCACAGCCCTCCTCACCGCATTGAGCTGATCAAACACCGAAAGCAGAAGAATGTTGTCGCTGGCTTCTGCAATGGCACGGTGGAACAAATCATCCTGACGCTCATACAATTCCCAACTTGAGGCCGAATGCGACCTCTCCAGCGCAAGCTGCATTTTTACCAGCGCGTCACCTGACGCATTCAGCGCCGCTTCCTTGGCAATGGCCGGCTCCACCGTAAGGCGTGCGCGCATCATTCTGAACGGCGTGAGTTGCTTGGCCAAGCGCATTGTGGCAGGTGCCAGCTGGTCACCTGAATCATCATCAGAAGGCGCCTTCGGCGTGGCGACAAAGGTGCCCTTGCCGACATGGCGCCAAATCACACCATCGCGCTCTAGTGCGTCCAGTGCCTTGCGCAAGGTGTTGCGCGAAACATCAAGCTCATTCATCAACTCGCGTTCGGGCGGCAGGCGACTTCCTGATTCTATACCACTGACCGAAATGAAATCGCGCAGTTGTGCGACAACGTCGTGTTCATCAGCGATTTCGGGTAGATCGAGCACCAATATCCTCCAATTGGTTGACCAATTTTCTACATTGATCTGAGTATGCGGTGATCAAAAGACCATATATCCAACGCATTCTCGCTCAACCATTTCAGATTGGTTTGAAAAAATCAACTCCAAAAGAATAGGTTGCGATTGATTTTTTGATTTTGTTCACATAAGTCCAGTGGGTGAACATCTTTCAATCAGGGAGGAAATCGATGTCCGATTACGTAATTCCGGCGCCCGAAGTGGCGACAATTCCAGTTTCTGGCGGCGGTGAATTTCCCGTGCGCAGAGTGTATTGCATCGGCCGGAACTACGCCGCTCAC
>JAHEJF010000009.1 GCA_024639025.1 Ahrensia sp.
CCTGGTGATCCCGGACAAACGCACGCCCGAAAGAATCCGAAACCGTGTCAATAGTCTTGCCTGATTCACGTATTCCCTGCTCAAGGAACAACCGGTCCACAAATGGCCGGATAATCGACCGCGGCGAAGGCATCAACATTGGATAATCGACAAGGTGCTGATTTGAAACGCTGCTGGCGTTCGCCAGTCTGTGGGTATGATGAACAACGAAAATGACCTTGTCGCGATAAAGCGGTTCAAACACCATGCCGCGCATCAACTCGGGCGCTGCCAGGCGACCGATCATCAAGTCCAGCTCGCCCTTGGCCAATTGATCCAACAGGACGCGGTTTTCTCCGGTGGTAATCTGGAGCCGACTACTGGCACCTGTCTGCAGATACTGGTTCACGACAATTGGCATCACGGTTGCTGAAACCGTGGGAAGCGCACCAATCCTCAAGGGCGGCGAATCCAGTTCGGCAAGTTTGTGAATTTCCGCCAAACCCGTTCGTGCAGCCGACAGGCTTGCGGCCGCATAGCGCTGAAACATTTCACCGCGAGGGGTGATTTGAATGCCGCGGCCGGATTTCTCAAACAGGGCGCAGTTGCAGATCTGCTCCAACTCTCGAATGGTTCGGGTAACACCGGGTTGCGCCATGCCAAGCGTTTCGGCCGCGCGGCTGATACTGCTTAGCCTTGCGACTTCCGAGAATATTTCCAAATGCCGAAGGCGAAGGTTTGAGTTTTTATTCATATCATTTATGTTATGTATATCGACAGATTACTTATTATTCATTCCAATATGAATATGCAACTATGCATTTCAGGAGGCGCCATGTCCAAACGATCCCATGAAAATCCAAGAACAGATAAAGCAGAAACAGGCGAAGCAGTGCGTCGGTCCGTGCTGGGCGATGCGCATGTTGATCGTGCCAATGCAGCCAAATCTGATTTTGACGCGCCATTTCAGGATTTGATTACCGAATATGCGTGGGGAACGGTCTGGGCTGGTGAAAGCATCAGCCGTCGCGAACGCTCCATGATCACCTTGGCACTGCTGGCCGCGACAGGAAACTTTGAAGAGATCCCCATGCATATCCGAGCCACCCAAAACACTGGCGCCACGCCACAAGACATCATCGAGACGTTTCAGCACGTCGCCATTTATGCGGGTGTTCCCAAAGCCAATCATGCGATAAAACTGGCCAAAATGACCTTCGATGAAATGTCGGATTACCAATCAATGGACGGTGAAAAATCATGAGTGAATTCAAGAACAAACCATGCATTTTGTGTTGTGCTATCACCGGGTCTGTGCCGACCAAAAAAGACAATCCGGCAGTACCGATCACGAATGATGAACAGGTGGAAAGCAGCCATGAGGCATTTGAGGCAGGTGCGAGTATTATTCACGCTCATGTGCGCAACGAAGACGGGACAACATCCAGCGATCCAGACCGATTTGCCAAGTTGAAAGAAGGTTTGGAAAAGCACTGCCCGGGCGTCATTGTTCAGTTTTCTACAGGCGGCCGTTCTGGTGCGGGCAAGGAACGCGGCGGCATGCTGCATCACAGGCCGGACATGGCTTCCTTTTCGGTTGGATCCTGCAATTTTCCGACGCGTGTCTATGAGAATTCGCCCGATTTCATCGACTGGCTTTCCAAGGAGATGATCAAGTATGAGATCACGCCTGAAGTTGAGGCCTTTGACCTCTCTCACATCTTGCAGGCTATCCGGATGTCTGAAGCCGGACTGATGTTTGGCAAGCTCTATGTTCAATTTGTTATGGGCGTAAAGAACGCCATGCCTGTCGACAAGACGGTGTTTGATTTCTACGTGCAGATGATGCGCGATCGGGCGCCGGAGGCTGAGTGGTGCGCTGCGGGCATCGGTGCTGCGCAGATCACTGTCAATGAGTGGGCAATTGCGGCGGGTGGTCACACCCGCGCCGGACTTGAGGACAATGTCCGGCTCGACAAGCAAACACTGGCGCCATCCAATGCATCGTTAATTGCCCGCGCTGCTGATTTGTGCGCCAAGTATGAACGACCTGTCGCGACCGTCGAACAGGCGAGGGCAATTCTTGGCCTGAGGCCAGCCTGACCATGTCTGTGCTCGCATTTGAACATCCCTGGTTGTCAGGGTTGTTCGGTGATGTTGAGATTGCCCACTTCCTGTCGGCTGAGTTTCAACTCGCTGCCATGCTCAGGGTCGAAAAAGCCTATACAAAGGCGCTGGAAAAAGCAGGAAAAATCTCCACACCTCTGGCTGAAGGTTGCCTGTCCGCATTGGAGACGCTCGATATTGACCTGCACGACTTGAAAAACGCCACGGCGCGCGATGGCGTCGTTGTCCCTGGTATGCTCAAACAGATCAGGAAACAGATTGAAGAAGAGCTCCATTCCGCACTTCACACTGGTATGACATCGCAGGACGTCATCGACACGGCATTGGTGTTGGGCCTCAAAGAGATCAGCGCAATCCTGGAACAACGCCTGGGCGATTTGATTGATCAGCTTCAGCACATTGAAAGCCAGCTCCAGGACACCGCTATCATGGGCCGCACTCGGATGCAGGCGGCAAAGGAGATTGCTGCGACGGATCGCGTTGCAAACTGGCGCGCACCACTTGTCAGACATAGATCGCGTCTTGAAGACATCGGAAATAATCTGTTGATTGTGCAGTTGGGCGGCCCGGTCGGCAACCGTCACGAGATAGGAGAGAATGCCGACGGGGTGGCACGTTCCATGGCACAATATCTGGAACTCGGTGAGGCTGGCAAAGCCTGGCACAGCCAGCGCGACACCTTGGTCGAGTTCGCCAATCTACTGAGCCTGATATCTGGCAGCATTGGCAAGATGGCAGGTGACATCACCTTGATGGCACAGCAGGGTGTGGACGAAGTCAAGCTGGCAAGCGGTGGCGGCTCATCGGCCATGGCGCACAAGCAAAACCCGGTTACGGCGGAAATCCTGACCAGTCTTGCGCGTTTTAACGCGGTCCAGATGGCGGGCATGCATCAAACACTCCTGCATGAGCAAGAGCGCTCTGGAGCAGCCTGGTCTCTTGAATGGTTGATACTGCCGCAAATCTGTCTGGCGACGGGTGCGGGATTGCGCAACGCTTCAGTGCTGCTTGATGATGTGGCGAGCATTGGCGGACATCAAGTTCAATCCAGCGGTAAGCCGACATAGTTTTCCGCAATTGCCTTTGACGCCGCTTCCGATGTCGCGATGTAATCAAATTCAGCGCGCTGCATTTTTTTCTCAAATCCGCTGTGCTCGGGAAATTGGTGCAGCAGCATCGACATATGCCAGGAAAAACGTTCCACCTTCCACACGCGGCCAAGACAGGTGGCCGAGTAAGTCTCGATATATTGGTCATTACCGCGCTTGATTTTTTCGATCAGGGCCCGTGACAAAATTTGCACATCCGCAATTGCCAAATTCAGTCCCTTGGCTCCTGTGGGCGGCACGATATGAGCGGCGTCTCCTGCCAAAAACAATCGTCCATAGCGCATGGGCTCGGCCACAAACGAGCGCAACGGCGCAATGCTCTTTTCAAAGGAAGGCCCCTCGATCAGATCAGCCGCCGATTCGGGGCCAATTCTCGTTTTGAGTTCCTGCCAAAATCGTTCATCAGACCATTCTTCAACAGTGTCGGTTGCAGCCGTTTGCAAATAGTATCGGCTTCGCGTTTCAGACCGCATGGAGCAAAGCGCAAAGCCGCGTTCGTGGTTGGCATAAATCAGTTCATGGCTGACAGGAGGACATTCTGTAAGCACGCCTAGCCAGCCAAAGGGGTAGACCCGTTCAAATGTATTGAGCGTGTCACCTGGAATGGCGTGGCGGGACACGCCGCGAAAGCCATCACAACCGGCAACAAAGTCGCATTGGATGTCGATTGTCTCGCCGCAATGCGTGAAACGGACAGACGGCTGGTTGGTATCGAGATCTGTAGGCACAACGTCTTCTACTTCGAAATAGAATTGCCCACCTTCCTCGAAGCGCTTTTCAAATAGGTCCCGCGTAATTTCAGTCTGGCCGTAGACAGTGACCTGCTTGCCCGTCAATCCAAGCAGATCTATACGATGCCGGTCGCCATCAAAGGCCAGATCAAAACCTGAATGAGGCAAACCTTCTTTCTGCAGCCGCGCGCCAACGCCCGCATCAATCAACGCGTCAACTGAACCGCTTTCCAGAACACCTGCACGAATCCTTCCTTCAATATGGTCTCTGTTCTGTCGATCCAGAACAATGCTGTCGATTCCCTCATTGGCGAGCAGTTGCGACAACAGCAATCCCGCAGGGCCCGAGCCGATGATACAAACAGTTGTCTTGCGCGTCTTTGTCATGCTGCTCCCTGAATTCACCGCCATCATCCTAGGATATGGCATGCGATCGACGCAATCATGTTCCCATGACACCAGCACTTAGGCCATTATTGCCATGCCCCGCGAAAAATGTTGGTGTGGGTCAGGAAGCACGTATCCGCGCCGGTCCGGGACACGAGAGAGGAACGTCAATCATGCCAACAGTCAGACAAGCGCTTGGAGAACCATCAACGCTGGCAGCGTCTGTCACCGTGGCACACGCGGCCGTTCAGATTTTGTTCAAAGCCGCAAAGGCAAATCTCCCGGCAAGGCCAGACGGCTCGCATTCCAATCTCATCTGGTCGCAGGGCATGTTCATGACAAATCCGCTGACAGAAGAAGGCAAGACTTGTCAGATAGGGCTGTCGCTTTGGCCGCTTTGCCTGATTGTTTTGATTGGGGGAGCAAGGTTCGAGCAAACCAATCTTGAAGGTAAGACTGTTGACGAGGCGGAGAACTGGCTTGATACACAATTGCTTGCCCTGGGCCTCAATCCGATTGGGCCTGTACAGGTAACCTACGACTTACCAGAGCAGGTGACCGCACTTGAACGGTTTGATGCCGATGAAAGTGGCTTGGCTGCACTTGCCGCCTGGTACACGCTAGCCACCGTTTCACTGAGCCAACTTGCATCCGAATTGGATGATATCGAACCTGGACCCAGCCCGGTCCGCTGTTGGCCACACCATTTTGATATTGCAACTTACATTAGCCTGGAGGAGGGTGACGCGGAAACTGCGCGGGGCATAGGTGTCGGACTTTCACCCGGAGATGGCAGCTACGGCGAGCCCTATTTTTACGTTAATCCTTGGCCACATTTGGATGCCGCCAATCTACCTCGGGTGCCAGAGCCCGGTCATTGGCATACGACTGGTTTTGTTGGCGCGATTGCGACCGGCACGGCAATTCTGACGCTGGATGATCTCGACGAAGGGACGATGTCATTTCTGCGCCGAAGCGTCTCAATCGGCAGGAAGCAGTTTGGCCTATGAAGCCAAATCACTGGCTCAGATCGCCAGCGCCAAGCCATCAGATCGCGGATCGGTTGCGGCGCTGACCTGCCCATCAGGATGCAGCACCACCGCACCCGCATGACCCATCAGATCACTGAGCGCAGGAACCATTTCAATTTCGTGGCCTGCTTGTTTCAATGACTGAACAAGACTTCCATCCGTGCCGTTTTCCAGCTTGAGCGAGGTTGTATCTTCGCCCCATGTTTTGCCAAGAAGCCATCGCGGCATGCTGATCGCTTCCTGTAAGTCAGTGCCGTAACTGGCGTAACGGGTTAGCAGCGCAGCCTGCGTTTGCGGCTGACCTTCGCCGCCCATCGTGCCGTAGGCAATCAGTCGGCCATCGCGCAGATTGCCCAATGCCGGGTTTAGGGTATGGAAAGGTTTTTTGCCCGGTGCCAATTGGTTTGGACCAGGCTGCAAGGAAAATCCTGCCCCGCGGTTTTGAAAAAACACGCCTGTTTCGGCGCAGGTCAGGCCTGAGCCAAATTCCCAAAATACACTTTGTATGAAACTGACTATTGTGCCGTCTGAATCACAGGCACCCATCCAGATTGTATCACCAGCCTTGGCGGTTTCCGGCCACGGCATCGCGCGTTTCATATCAATGTTTGCCGCCAGCGAATCCAACATGGCATCGCTCAACATGTCGCATGTCTTTATGCGCATGGAGGACGGATCACCCAGCTCTGCGTTCCTGACAATGAAGGCCTGCTTGGTGGCTTCGACAATGCCATGCAAATGGTCAAATGCACTGTCCGGACTGATTGATAACCTGTCAAAAATGCCCAGTATCATCAACGAGGAGACGCCCTGGGTCGGTGGGTTGGTATTGTAAAATGTGCCCAGCGATGTCGTCAGTTCAAGCGGCTTTGTTTGCACCGAACGATAGCCGGCTAAATCAAAACGCCGGAGCGGACTGTTATTCTGTCTCCAGAACCTGTCATGGGCATCTGCGATGTCGCCGTGATAATAGTCGTCCAATCCGGCATGCGCCAATTGCTGGAATGTGGCAGCCAACGCCGGTTGTCTTAGCTTGTCACCTGCCTCAGGCACTTCGCCATTGGTCAGGAAAATATCCGCAAAACCCGCAACGTCGCGCAGGCCATCGATCTTACTGCTTGTACAATCAGACTGGTTTTGGGTGATCGCCACGCCATTTTTAGCATGATCGATCGCCGCATTCAGCAGGGCAGAAAGTGGCATATTGTTTTTACCTGATCGAAGCGAAAGTGCCTGCTGCCAACCGCCGATCGTGCCCGGCACCGTCAGCGCCGCAAGGCCGCCGCGGGTCGGCAGTTGCGCCTTGTATCCATGCTCGGCGTACCATGAGGGCGTTGCAAGCGCAGCGGCTTGTCCGCATGCTTCAATAGCAATTGGAGCCTGGTTCTTTTTCTTGATGATCCAGTACGCATCACCGCCAATCGAGTTCATGTGGGGATATACCACCGCAATTGTCGCCGCCGCCGCAACCATCGCTTCGATTGCCGTTCCGCCATTATTGAGTATATCAATACCCGCCTTGGTCGCGAGATGATGCGGCGCACTCATGCATCCCGAGTGACCAATAACTGTTTTGAGCAAAGCATGCCTCCGGTAACAAGCGACCACATTTATACATGTGTCGCGACAACTTCACACCACATGTTCAATCGCCGGCCAGTTCCGGATGCTCATAGGCTTGCGGGTAGGGCATCGGGTGAGCAGGACCAAGAGGAATTGTCCCGTTCCACGAGCGGCCAAAATATCCCTGCCGGCAATGCATGAGTGAATTGCTGGATGCCACGCCGGGCAGGGCGTAAACACGGCACAGCCAGCGCCACAAATTAGGAAAGTCCAATATTCGCGCGCCGTTCAGTTTCATCCGGACATAGTAAACCGGGTCGTGGCGAAACAGCGTGGGAAACAATCGAAGGTCCGCTTCGGTAAATTTGTCCCCGGTCAGAAAGGGGCGATTGTCCGCACCCAGGCGTTGCTCCAGCTCTGCGAGGGTGGCAAAATAGGTTTCGTAGGCTTGCGCATAGACCTGCTGATCGGAAGAAAAGCCAGCCTTGTATGCACCATTGTTGATGCCGGTGTAAATCTGCGCATTGAGCGTGTCGATCTCGGCCCGCAGTTGATCGTTTTCTGCGCCGGACGGATAGAGATCCGGTCTTTCTTGGCCTGATAGATTGCTGCCCAATGCCTCAGCCTGCTTATTGAACATGCGGATAATTTCGGCACTTTCATTGGCAACAATGCGCTTGGCTTTTTTGTCATAAAGCACCGGAACCGATCCCTCATCGGATCCCTCAGCCTGATAGATCTCTTTGACAAGTCGAAGGCCCCGTCCTGTCGCGGTCTCACTTGTGCATTCCGCCAGGGTTGAGCCGGTCAGTGTGGCCCTGCGTGACGGATTGAATTCCCACAGATTGGCGGCAACCGGATCATCCTCAGTTGTTCGGTTTGGAAAAGCGATGTCCATTGTGATGCTGTCTTGCAATCCCAGCACATTGCGCGCCAGTGTGACGCGATGACACCACGGACAATTCAGCGCCACAAAGAGATGATATCGATGTGGCTCCGCAGGAAAGTCCTCATGTTCTCCCAGCACAGCGCGGAAGCCGCTGACACCGCGCACAAACTCACCTTTTTGGCGTCGTTGCGCGGCATCAGCTTGCGACTCTTCGACGGCTACATTGAACGTGCCATTGCTTTTGTCTGCCATGCTGCGGTCCCCTTTGGCTTCAGCCGCGTAACCTGTGATGCAGGATAATCGGCACAGCCAATTCTTCCTCATCACGCAGATGCCGTTGAAGCAGTTCTTCAATTCTCACAATTGCACTATGCAGCTTTCCCGCTTCGTCGCGAGCGGAATTTTCATCAAGCTGCACCAGCTTGATTGCGCGGTTGGCTGCGCTTGTGAATTCCTCCAGCACTGAATCCAAATTGGCGTGATCCTGCTCCAAAATTGCCAGCCCGGCATCAAAACGCGGATCGGCCGCAGAAAGCTCAGGGAAGTAATAATGGTCTTCCCAACCATGATGGCCATGCAGATTGCCGACCAAACGGTTGCCGAAATACGAAAGCCGCGAAGCGAATTGCTGTGCATCCTGGTCCTTGTCCAGATAGTCTTGGGTGTCGAGTCGCACGACTTCACCCAAGCGCCGAAACATTAGGTGCGCATCCAGCCATTGGCGGGTCTTGTCCTTGAAGCCGGGATGATTTTCCCAATCATTACGGGGATAGTCCTTCAGCAAGATACGCATTTCATCGGGCAGCGGCCCGGTGCGAAGTGTTGTATGATCCAACATGACATTTCCTTTCAGACAGCACATAGTTGTCCGATGTCAATTGTTCCAGGGATGTCGCTGCAAGCCAGCCATGTCCAATATGCATTGATTTAAAAAGTTGCCCGATTTGTCAGTTTGCATGTTGACCTGGTTAAACATCATATGTTTCGATGATGCATGATTGAAGCAACCTACTACGATCTGAAGCAAAAGGCCGGCCTTTCGCCAAGTCTCGCAACGCAGGTCGCTCGCGAATTGGGTCGCAAGATTGTTTCACAAAGTTATGAACCCGGCAGCCTGATCGAAGATGAAGCCGCGCTTGCGCACCACTATAATGTGAGCCGTTCGGTTGTGCGCGACGCGGTGAAAATTTTGGTTGGAAAGAACCTGTTGGAAGTGCGACGTGGTATTGGTACAAGGGTCAATCCGCGCGAGATATGGGGCTTGCTTGATGATGATGTGCTGGCATGGTCACAGGCAGCGCCGCCTGATCCAGTCACATTGAGAAAGCTGCTGGAAGTCCGCCAGACCTTCGAGCCCATTGCGGCACGATGGGCAGCCGAGCGCGGCACCAGCGAAAATCACGACGAGATTGTTCGGGCCATGGAAGGTATGGCTAACAATGAGGACTCACTGGAAGAGTTCCTGATTTCCGACGCGCGGTTTCACCGAGCGATTTTGCGAGCCACCGGCAATGAATTTCTTGTTGCGCTGGAGGGGCTTGTATTTACCGGGTTGCTCAGCATTCTCAAATTGACAAACTTGAATGCGCAGGACAACGCGGCATCGGTTCCTTTGCACCGCCATGTCTGTGACGCCATATTGGCTCGCGACGGTGCAATGGCAGAATCCGAAATGCAAACATTGTTGGGCGATGCAGACAGGCGCCTGGCCGAAAGACTGGCTTCAATGGAGCAAGCTGGTAATAAAGAAATCGAACCTGGATTATCCGGGAACGGGAGGGTTGGCAGCAAAAGCTGAACAAGCCGAAACGAGCCGGGCGCATCTATGGAGGTAGACCGCCGGGCAAATATCAGAGCGATAAACGGGAGGAACCAATGCTCAAAACACTGAAAAAAACACTTAAGGCGAGTGCAATCGCGGCCGCAGCAACTGGCTTGATGGCTGGTGTTGCGCACTCAGATTCGCACGGCGCATCAACCAAGCTGCGTATTCAAACGCACTTCTCAACTGAAACACTATCCGGTCAGATGGCGCAGGAATTCATCGATGACGTGACTGCGATGTCAAATGGCGAAATCGAGATCGAAATGTTCTTTGCTTCGTCCGTTGTCAAATCAGCAGAAACTTTCGATGCGGCTGCAACAGGAATTCTTGATTGCGACATGACAGGCGGCGCTTACCAAACCGGTAAGAACCCGGCATTCCAGTTCGCCGGCGACCTGACAGGCGGTTATCAGAACCCTTACCAGCAATACGCATGGTTGTTGCATGGTGGCGGCTATGACGCGCTAAACGAGCTTTACAATGCAAACAATATGGAGTTCGTCGGTTGGTGGATTCCGGGCCCTGAGTCCCTGTCATCAACAAAGTCATTTACAGGTGTTGCTGACCTCAAAGGCTGGAAGTTCCGTTCACCACCCGGCGTGATCACAAACATCTTTACCAAACTCGGCGCTTCGCCGATCGTGATGGATTTCAATGAAATCTTCACCGCGTTGGAAACCGGTATCATCGATGGCGCGGATGCGGCGAACCTCACGAACAATGTAGGTCTCGGTCTTTATGACATTGCTTCAGAAACCAACTATCCCGGTTTCCACTCCATGCCGGCCGACCACTTGGCTTGCCGCAAGGATGTTTGGGATGGAATGCCTGATCACCACAAAGCAATCCTGAAGGTTGGCATGCAGGCGCTTGGGCTGAAGAACTCAACGATCAACGAAGTCAAGAACGCTGAGACAGCCAAGATGCTGCGTGAAAAGGGCGTTAAGTTGAACGCTTGGTCTGATGAAGATTTGGCGGTCTACCGCCAAGCGGTGCAGGAGTCCTGGACGGAGTTTGCAACGACACCCGAATCCAAGGCACTTCTCGAAAGCCACTTGTCGTTCCTGCGCGATCTGGGTGCCATGAAGTAACGCACTTTCTAACAATCGTTTGAGGCGGCGGGTCTTCCCGCCGCCCCTGGTTTTTGGATATAATGAAAATCGCATCGGTCAAGAGCCACGTATTGCGGTACGAATTGCCTGAGACACTCGGCTATTCGCAGCAGTACTACACGCACCGGACTGCTCATCTCGTCGAGGTGCGCACTGATCAGGGTATTGTCGGCTGGGGCGAGTGTTTTGGACCAGGCAATGTGGCACTTGCCAATAAGGCCATTGTAGAAAATGTTATAGCGCCAATGATCGAGGGCGAGAGTGCGCTTAAAAGAGATGTAATCTGGCACAAGGTCTACAATCTTTTGCGAGATCATGGACAGAAAGGCATGCCACTGCAGGCCATGTCAGGCGTCGATATCGCGTTGTGGGACATTGCCGGCAAGGCTGCAAATCTGCCTGTTCATGCATTATTGGGCGGCGCGCACCGAGACCGCGTCGCGGTCTATGGCTATGGCATGATGCTTCGGCCTGAGCCGGTCGCGGAGCTTGCTGCCCGGTTTGAGGATGAAGCAGCCAGCATTCGCGATGCGGGATTTGTAGCGACCAAAATGAAGATCGGCCTCGGTGTAAGAGATGATATCAGGCTGGCAACAGCGGTACGCAAGGGCGTTGGAGACGACTATCGGTTTATGGCCGACGCGAACCATTGCTACACAACCAGCGACGCATTGGCGATGGGGCGCGCACTCGACGAGCTTGACGCTTACTGGTTCGAAGAACCGGTTGCTCCCGAAGACCACGATGGCTACCGCGAATTGCGGATGGCGCTGAAGACCAATATCGCAGGCGGCGAAGCCGAGTATAACCGTTGGGGATGGCGGGCGCTTTTGGAATGCCGGGGCCTCTCCATTGCGCAACCCGAAGTTTGCGCGCTTGGGGGCATATCAGAATACCAGCGGGTACTCGCATTGTGTCATGCTCACTTTACGCCTGTAGTCAATCATGTCTGGGGTTCTGCGATCGCGGTGGCGACGAATTTACAATTGCTAGCGGCAATGCCGGACTTGCCAGGTGGTCTGCATCCATGGGAACCTATGCTTGAGTTTGACACCACGCATAACGCGTTCCGAGATGATATGCTTGAAAGTTCATTGGACATTCAATCGCAAGTCAAAGGTTCAAATGGCTATGTATCAGTTCCGGACGGTGCCGGGCTGGGCGTTGTACCTGATGAAAAATTCATCAAACATCACACCGTAAATTGAGTGGGGGAAAGATATGTCAGAAAAGTCCGGAGGCGTTCGCGAATGGGTCATACCCTTTGCCTTTGCAATGTGCGCTGGTTGGGTGATATGGCATGGACCCGCCTATATCCTCGACTTTTTCCCGCATGCCAATGAAAGCATGACCGCCCAGATAACCGAGTTGCATGAACGCAAAGATGTTTCGCCAGGACTCTCCGGCATGTTTGGCGGCGTTATGGATATTATTGATTGGGCAGCGCTGCTGCTGTTGCCGATCATTTTGGTGTTGGGAATGCGCAATGTTGCCCACGCGGAAATGGAATATGAGGGTCACACCCGTTTGGATTTATTCGCGCTGTTTCTGGGTCGTGTAACAATGATGCTGATAATCTCAATGACATTGGTCATGCTGTACGAAGTGTTCCTTCGTTATGTGATCGAAGCACCCACGCTTTGGGCCAACGAGTTGACCCTTTGGATTGCCGGCTTCGTCTTTTTGGTTTCAGGCATTTATGCGATGCAGCAGCGGTGCCACATCCGCATCTTTATCCTTTACGACATTCTTCCGCGGCCACTTCGCAAAGCCTGTGATGTCATTTCCGTTGTGTTGCTTTGCATGTTCGCGTTTTTCCTCGTCTTTGGCAGCTACAATCAGGTATTTGCCATCAAGTTTCACCGTTGGGAGATGTTCGGAACCGCATTTGATCCGCCCATCCCTGCAACCATTCAGCCGATGATTTTGATCGTTGTGTGCCTGGTTGCAATACAGGCGGTCCTCAATCTGATTGCCGACTGGCATCAAAATCCAGACGACATGCATGAGGAGCTCGTTGACGAAGAAGAGCTCGAAGCAATCAAGAAAAGCGTGGGAGCAAACTGATGGATATCGGTACGATTTCAATCGTCCTTGTACTGGGATTGCTGTTCCTGCTCGCCATCGGCATGCCGCTCGGCTTTGCTTCTGCTGTCTTGGCCGCGCTGGTCATGATCATGAAGTTCGAACCAACGCTGCTTACCGATCCCATGAGTTTCGGCTCTGGTTTGCTCACCAGCAATCCGGGCACTGGACCACTCTACATTCTTACGCAAAAAATCTTCGATCTGATGACCGAATATGTGCTGATTTCGGTCCCCCTGTTCATTTTCATGGCCGCCTTGCTGGAACGATCAGGCGTCGCCAAGCAAATGTATGACAGCCTCGATTTCTGGCTGAGCAGGGTTCGAGGCGGCGTGGCAATCGTTACGTCCATCATGGCTGTTTTGATGGCGGCGATGTCGGGCATCATTGGCGGTGAAGTCGTATTGCTCGGTCTGATCGCACTGCCACAGATGCTGCGTCTTGGTTACAACCAGAACCTGGCAATTGGTACAATCTGTGCGTCGGGTTCCCTGGGCACGATGATCCCGCCATCGATCGTTTTGATCATCTACGGATTGATCACTGAAACATCCATCAAGGCGCTGTTCACGGGCGCTTTCATTCCAGGATTCATGCTGGCGAGTTTTATCATTATTTATATTGTCGTCAGAACCCAGTTGGATCCCTCGCAAGCGCCACTGCCTGAGCCGAGCTCCGAGGACCCTGAAGGCCTGCAAAAGTGGGTTTTGTTCTTTGGGTTTTTGTCTGCGCTTGTCGCAGGTGCCTGTGCGCTTCTTCTCGTACGGCTCGCCTTCTTGACCGTTACAGGTCGTAATGTAGCCGTCGACGACCGCTTTGAGCCCCCGGCGCTGGGAATGGTTTCTGACTTGCCGATGCTTGGCGGCGTCCTCATCGTTGCGCTTGCGATCATCTTTCTGGTCGTTGGTCGAACAAGAACCGCTGAAGGCTGGAAGCACGGCAAGGGGCTTGTGCCGCCTTTGACGGTGATCGGCATCGTGCTTGGCTCGATCTATGGTGGCGTCACCGGTATCACCGAAGCGGCCGGGATGGGCGCACTCGCTGTTTTCCTGATTGCGCTGTTTCGTGGAGAGGCATCGGTCGATTTGCTTTGGGTTTCAATGATGCGCACATTGCGCTCAACCGGCACCATCATTTGGGTGACAATTGGAGCGGCGGCTCTAGCCGGCGCCTACACCCTTGCGGGTGGCCCAACATATATCGCCCAGTTGATCATCGGTGCGGACATGCCAACAATGCTTGTCATTCTCACGATGATGCTGATCCTTCTGTTCATGGGTGCATTCATGGATTGGGTTGGAATCGTGCTGCTGATCATCCCGGTTTTCCTGCCCATCGTGCAACGACTGCCAATTGAAGAGATCGGATTTCTCGGCCAACTTTCACCGCAACATGTCTCGGTTTGGTTTGGTGTCTTGTTCTGTATGAACATGCAGGTCAGCTTTCTGTCACCGCCATTTGGTCCAGCAGCCTTCTACCTGAAATCGGTTGCGCCGGCGCATATTTCTCTGACCGATATTTTCAGAGGTTTCCTGCCCTTTATCGGCGTGCAGCTGCTTGCGCTTTCCGTATTGCTGATTTGGCCATCTATCGTCACGCTTCTGCTATAGGAGAATGTACTCATGTTAACACAACAGCAAATTGATCATTTTCAAACCCAGGGCTACTTGGTGCTGGAAGACGTCGTTGACACAGAAACACTCGACGCGGTGCGCGCGGAATATGCAGCCTTGATGGACAGGCTGTATAGCGATTGGTACAGGCAGGGTCTGGTCAAAAAAGCACCCGATGGCATGTCGTTCTGGGAAAAGCTCGATCAGTGTTATGCCGCTGATTTTGACTGGTTCCAACCTTTTGATATCAGTCTGCCGCATGAAGATATCAACGATCAGACCCCCATGCACTTTGGCCCCGCAGTATTCGATATGATCAGGAACAAACGCATATTGGATATAGTGCAAAGCCTGATAGGTCCGGAAATAACCTCCAACCCGATCCAGCATGTTCGCATCAAGCCGCCTCAAAGAGCGGTATCCGATTCCGAGGTCCGCGCCCACGTTGTTTCAACCGACTGGCATCAGGATCAGGGTGTTACACTGCCAGAAGCCGATGAGACCCAATTCGTCACGGTGTGGCTGGCAATCACCGATGCGACCGTCGAAAATGGCTGTCTTCAAGTCGCGGCCGGCCAGCGAGAAGAGATGCTGCCCCATTGCACGAAAAAGCAGACCGGTATCGCTGACGCATTCATTCCGCATGAGAACGCCATACCAACGCCGGTGAAAGCAGGCGGTGCCGTGCTGTTTCATCCATTGACGCCGCACGCCTCGCTGGAGAACAAGAGCGATGGGTATCGATGGTCATTTGATCTTCGCTATCATGTCACTGGCCAACCATCAGGGCGCAGCCAGTTTCCTGAATTCGTGGCGCGCTCGGCGCGCGATCCGTCTTCCGAATTGCAAGACTGGAAACAGTGGCTAAAAATGTGGGAAGATGCACGTTACATGCTGACCCGTGCAGAACACATCCCTCAACACCGTTGGGATTCAACCAGTCCGCATTGTGCGTGAAGCAAGATGAAATCAATTTGTCTCGACCCTTCTGACAACGTTGGCACGCTGGCCCGAGCGGCGGCTCTTGGCGAAACCGTGGACGGCATTGCCACCAAAAATCCGATCCCGCGCGGTCACAAAATGGCAACTGCCGACATCGCATCGGGGCAGGCAATTCGGAAATATGCCCAAGTGATCGGCTATGCCAATGGCGACATCAAGTCCGGCGAGCATGTGCATACCCATAATGTCATATTTCAAAATACCGAGCAGGAGTATGAGTTCGGCACAGACCTCAGACCGGTCGCCGAAGCGGCCAGCGCGGATACGTTCATGGGCTTTCGACGCGCCAACGGTTCAGTTGGGACCCGCAATTACATCGCCATATTGACCTCTGTTAATTGCTCTGCAACCGCAGCGCGCAAAATCGCTGATGCTTTTGGCCCGGACGAACTGGCAGCATATCCGAATGTTGATGGTGTGGTGGCTTTTGTACACGGAACCGGTTGCGGCATGGCCGGCGATGGCGAGGGATTTGACGCATTGCAGCGGGTGATGTGGGGTTATGCCCGTCATCCCAACAATGCCGCCGTGCTGATGGTCGGACTGGGATGTGAAATGAACCAGATAGACTGGCTTCTAGATGCCTATGGACTGGAGCAAGGCCCACTGTTTCAAACCATGAATATTCAGGATGTCGCGGGCTTGCGTCGCACAATTGAGTCCGGCATCGCCAAGGTCAAGGCGATGCTGCCAGAGGTCAACAAATTCGAGCGTGAGCCGTGTCCAGCATCTGAATTGAAATTGGCCTTGCAATGCGGTGGATCAGATGCCTGGTCAGGCATAACCGCCAATCCTGCACTTGGTCATGCTTGCGATTTGCTCGTTGCCCAAGGCGGCACGGGAGTGCTTGCAGAGACGCC
>JAHEJF010000249.1 GCA_024639025.1 Ahrensia sp.
GATCATGCGGCGCGCCATGACTTATGCCCGCGATTTCGATGCGGTGGTTTCACACACCACCCAGGACGCAGACCTTGCTGGCGTCGGCGTGATGAATGAGGGGCTGTTTGCCTCCTGGCTTGGTTTGCCTGGTATACCAAAGGAAGCTGAAATCCTGCCGCTTGAGCGTGATCTGCGCTTGGCCCAACTGACCGGATGCAAGTATCACGCGGCCAAGATTTCCTGCGCGATGAGCGCAAAGGCCATTGAACGGGCCAAACAAGAAGGCTTGCCGGTTTCTGCTGGCGTCTCGATCAACAATTTGTCTCTCAATGAGAATGACATTGGCGAGTACAGAACTTTCTTCAAGCTTTCACCGCCATTGCGTGGTGAAGATGATCGCCAGGCGGTCATCGCTGCCCTGTCAGACGGGATCATTGACGTCATTGTCTCCGATCATGATCCACAGGACGTGGACACTAAGCGCTTGCCTTTTGCTGAAGCGGAAGACGGTGCTGTGGGCCTTGAAAGCGTGCTGGCGGCCGGCTTGCGTCTCGTCAATGCCGAACAGATATCGCTATCCAAACTGGTGGCAGCGATGTCGACCAATCCGGCCAAGCGCCTCGGTCTTGATGCTGGCACTTTGCAGGTGAACCATTCTGCGGATTTTGTCGTGGTCGATTTGGAAGAACCGTGGGTGCTTGATCCGGATGACTTGAAATCCAGGTCAAAGAATACTGCCTTTGAAGATGCACGGCTGACGGGTCGTGTGGTTCAA
Organism: Ahrensia sp.; assembly: GCA_024639025.1. Lineage (GTDB taxonomy): Bacteria > Pseudomonadota > Alphaproteobacteria > Rhizobiales > Rhizobiaceae > Ahrensia. The sequence goes on from JAHEJF010000249.1 coordinate 758, forward strand.
ACCTTTGTCGCCGGGTCCTGTGTGCATGACACCAAGGCCAACAGGGAGGATTGATTGGAAGCAGCAGAGCCCTCTCTCCTTGTTATGCCACTAGCGCTTGTCCTGGGCTACCTGCTCGGCTCTATTCCCTTTGGATTGGTTTTGACCAAGGCCGCCGGATTGGGTGATGTCAGGAAAATCGGGTCAGGCAATATTGGCGCAACCAATGTATTGCGCACCGGAAACAAGAAACTTGCAGCAGCGACATTGTTGCTTGATGGGCTCAAAGGGACCCTTGCGGTGGTACTGGCCAAAATTATGTGGGGCACAGATATCGCGATGGCCGCTGGATTGGGCGCGTTTCTGGGCCATCTGTTTCCGGTCTGGCTGAGATTTAAAGGTGGCAAGGGCGTTGCTACCTTTGCCGGCATATCGCTCGGCTTTTCCTGGCATGTGCTGGCCCCATTCGCCATTGTCTGGCTTTTGACTGCATTTTTGAGCAGATATTCTTCGCTAGCCGCCCTTTTGGGCAGTCTTGCAGCCACATTGGGCCTTTTATACGTCGGCGAAACAAATCTTTTCTACCTTTTTGCCATATTGACTGTACTTATATTCTTTAAACATCGCGAAAACATCGCTAGACTACTCAAAGGAGAAGAGAGTAAAATCGGCAATAAGGGATAGTATTTGAAACAATCGGATCAAATTATCCGCCCTGCCCGGTTTGAACTCTCCCCACGCCAACGATTGGCATGGCTGCGTCTTTACCGTTCCGACAATGTCGGTCCAGCCACTTTTCGAGATCTAATCAATCACTGTGGTTCGGCAGAAACCGCCTTGGAGATGGTGCCGCATATGGCTTCCCGCGCGGGCCGCAAACGCGCCATCCGTGTCGCCAGTCTGCAAGAGGCGGAAGATGAACTGGCTGCAATGGAAAAGTATGGCGCAAAGCTCATTGGGATCGGTGAGCCCGGCTACCCCGCGCTTCTGCGTTATACTGATATTGCGCCGCCGCTGATCACGGTGTTGGGCAATCCGGAAGTCATGACGAAACCAACCATATCGATCGTCGGTGCGCGCAATGCCTCCATGGCCGGCATCAACATGGCCCGGCAACTCGCTGAGAAACTTGGCGCGGCAGATAGAATTATCGTGTCGGGCCTGGCCCGCGGCATCGACAAGGCCGCGCATGAAGCCACCGTCGAAACCGGTACGGTTGCCGTTTTAGCAGGTGGGATCAATATGCCCTACCCCTCTGAAAATATCGCGCTCTGTGACCAGATTGCGCAATCGGGCAATGGTTGCGTGATCACCGAGATGCCGTTTGGTCGGGAGCCACGCAGCCAGGATTTTCCGCGCCGAAACAGAATAATTGCTGGCATGTCGCTGGGTTTGATCGTGGTTGAGGCGGCGCAACGCTCGGGTTCATTGATCACGGCCCGGCTTGCCGCCGAATATGGACGTACGGTTTTTGCCGTGCCCGGGTCGCCTTTGGATCCGCGCTCTTTTGGTACCAATAATCTTATTCGCGAAGGCGCGACGTTGATAACAAGTGCAGCAGATGTGCTGGAGGGCCTGGAGTCCATGAACAATACGCCGCGGGATCCAACGCCCCGACAGAAGGGCCTGTTTGAAGATGTCGACGAAATGACGCTTCCGCCCGACGATGATAGCCGACAGCAGGTCATCTCTCTGTTGAGCCCATCGCCCATTCCCATTGACGATCTGATCGCGCACACTGAACTCAAGCCTGCCCAGATTGCACTGATTATTCTGGAACTTGATCTCGCCGGCCGAATCGAACGCCATCCCGGCAACAAGGTTTCATTGATTGAGGGCTTTGTCTGATGTCGCGATATTGGCCGGTCTGCGGCCACTCACTATATCGCTGCACTCAATATAGGCCATCTCGATCATATAGGTCAGCATATCATGCTTTTCGGCTTCGCTGATTTGCCGAAGTTCGCCGAGCATTGCCTAAATGTATCGAAGAGTTTCATTGGTCTTTCGCGTCATTTTGACACCCAGCTCTTGTTCGTGCTTCCAAACACACAATCGCTGCCCGCGCCCAAGGTGAACTACTTTTAGTTGTATTGCAAGCAATTACTCGCGTATAAATTACAATTTGGAGTTGCTTTGGCGTGTGAAATATGACGCACCTTCACGACAATTCACTGTCTTGGGGTTGACCAGAACCGTCTTGAAAGCCATTTGCACATCCAAACAAGTTTCATTGGTCGCAAATGACCAAACCGCTCAGGAAATATTTTTATCATGGAAGTCGTTGTTGTTGAGTCGCCTGCAAAAGCAAAAACAATCAACAAATATCTGGGGTCTGACTACAAGGTTTTCGCGTCCTTCGGGCATGTTCGTGACCTGCCCGCGAAGGATGGCTCGGTGCTTCCCGATGAAGATTTCGCCATGTCCTGGCAGGTCGACACCGCATCCAACAAGCGACTGAAAGAGATCGCCGACGCGGTAAAAAGCGCCGATGGCCTGATCCTGGCAACTGACCCGGACCGCGAGGGTGAAGCCATTTCCTGGCACGTGCTTGAAGTTTTGAACAAGAAAAAACTCCTCAAAGACAAGCCAGTCAGCCGCGTGGTTTTCAACGCGATCACCAAGGATGCGGTCTCTGAGGCGATGAAAAGCCCGAGAGACATCGACGGGCCGCTCGTCGATGCTTATCTTGCGCGCCGCGCGCTTGATTATCTTGTTGGATTTAACCTGTCGCCGGTGCTCTGGCGCAAGCTGCCGGGCGCGCGTTCAGCCGGACGTGTGCAGTCGGTCACACTGCGTTTGGTTTGCGACCGTGAAGCGGAGATCGAGCATTTCAAGCCGGAAGAGTATTGGAGCGTTATTGCCCATTTGCAATCTGCAAAAGGCGCGCCTTTTGAAGCGCAGCTCAATGCGATTGACGGCAAAAAAACCAACAAGATGAGCTTGGCCAACGGCGAACAAGCTGGTTCTATCAAAACCGCCCTGGATGCGGCGCAGTTCACTGTCACTTCGGTTGAAGCAAAGCCGGTTCGCCGCAATCCTCCGCCGCCTTTCACAACGTCCAGCCTGCAACAGGCAGCATCGGCCAAATTGGGATTTGCACCTGCACGTACCATGCAAATAGCGCAAAAACTCTATGAAGGCATTGATCTAGGCGGTGAGACCAGCGGTCTGATCACCTATATGCGTACGGATGGCGTTCAAATGGCGCCCGAGGCGATTGAAGGGTCAAGGAACGCTATCGGCGAAAAATTTGGCAGCAACTACCTGCCCGCGAAAGCCCGCATCTACGAATCAAAAGCCAAGAATGCGCAAGAAGCCCACGAGGCGATCCGCCCGACAGATTTCATGCGTACGCCCGATGAGATCAAGGCCAAATTGAACGATGAACAGTTCAAGCTCTATAATCTGATTTGGAAGCGTTCGATCGCAAGCCAGATGGCGCATGCCGAGATGGAGCGTACAACGGCTGAGATCGAAGCAAGGGGCGAAGGCCGCATAATTGGGTTGCGCGCTTCGGGAACCGTTATCAAGTTTGACGGTTTTCTGGCTGCCTATACTGAGCACAAGGAAGACGACAAAAAAGACGATGATGCTGACGACGAAAAGCGCATCTTGCCGCCGCTGGCCAAAG
>JAHEJF010000250.1 GCA_024639025.1 Ahrensia sp.
TTGACGACAACGGACGTGACGCCATTCGGGCGGAAACAGTTATGACGGCCTTGATGATCCTGATCGAAACGCTCAAGGAAGCGCCGGACAAAGATCAAGCCGCTGATTAGAGCGCGTCTTTAACACCGTAAATTGCATCTGCCCGCCTCTCGAAAGCTTCTGAGAATGCTTTGAACGCGCGATCAAACATTGCACCCATAACACCGCTGAGCATTTTGCTTTTGAACTCGTAATCGATGTAAAAGATGACATCTGACTGACCGTCTGGCTGGTTAATAAATGTCCACTTGTTGTCTAGGTACTTGAAAGGACCATCCACATAGGACGCGCGAATTTGGTTGGCCTCCTCATCAAGTAAAACCTGACTGGTGAAGGTCTCACGGATGGCCTTGTAGCCAACCGCCATGTCGGCAATCAGCATCCGCTTGCCATCGCGCTCACGGCGCTGCTTGATGCGCAAACTTTCGCACAGCGGCACAAATTCAGGGTATTTCTCAATATCGGCGACCAACGCAAACATCATCTCTGCGCTGTGATTGACGCGTCTGGTTGTTTCAAACTTCGGCATGACGCGTCTCTAGTGCATTTTGCATGAGTTGATCAATAAGCTTGTTCACTTGATGTCGACGCGTGAGCCAACGAACAATTTCGGTGCGTGGCAACCTGATATCGAAGCTAGTCTTGCCCGTGCCATCTATGATCCAACGGTCACCCGCAACAATATTGCTCAGAATATCGCTCTGGGATTGGCGGTCTCGCCTCTTCCAGCCTGGCAGCCAGAAGACATCACGATCCATCGAAAAATACGCTAGATCAACAGATTTCGAAACGCGCTTTGCCGATGTACTCTTGCCGCTACCCGAACAGCCGATCACCAGCACGCGCTTCGCGGCGCAAAGCAGCTCCATTGAATTTTCTGCATTGAAAACCGGATTCGGCAATCCATCCAACAGCATGGTTCGCTGCGCCACAAGCCCGTCCGTACTATTGGGCAGCAGCCAGTTTGGCCTCGCGGTTGGCGCGAAGTTTCTCAAAATCTGACCCCGCATGATGAGAAGAGCGTGTAAGCGGGCTGGCCGACACCATCAGAAAACCCTTCGAATAGGCGATGGTCTCGAATGATTTGAACTCGTCTGGCGTGACAAAACGAATAACTTCGTGGTGTTTCTTGGTGGGCTGCAAATATTGCCCGATGGTCAGAAAGTCGACATCTGCGGTCCGAAGATCATCCATCAATTGCAGGACTTCATTCCGTTCCTCGCCCAATCCAACCATGATGCCGGACTTGGTGAAGATCGTCGGATCGAGTTCCTTGACCCGTTGCAATAGCCGCATGGAGTGGAAATAGCGCGCACCGGGGCGAACCGTAAGATAGTTCGAGGCCACTGTTTCCAGATTGTGGTTGAACACGTCCGGCTTTGCGGCCACGACGGTCTCCAATGCACCTTCCTTGCGCAGGAAATCTGGTGTCAGGATCTCAACAGTCGTGGTGGGAGAATGCTCACGTATGGCTTCAATAACGTCGACAAAATGCTGAGCGCCCCCATCATCCAGATCATCGCGGTCAACCGACGTGATGACCACATGATTGAGCCCCATCTTTTTGACAGCCTTGGCGACATTGACCGGCTCGTCCTTGTCCAGGTGGGTGGGCATGCCTGTCGTCACATTGCAAAAAGCACACGCACGCGTGCAGATCTCGCCCATGATCATGAACGAAGCATGCTTTTGCTCCCAGCACTCGCCAATGTTCGGGCAACCGGCCTCGCCGCACACGGTCACTAGATTGTGGGATTTCACAATCTCGTTTGTCTCGCGAAATCCTTTGGAAACCGGTGCTTTAACGCGGATCCAATCCGGTTTTTTATGAACCGGTTGATCGGGCCGGTGAGCTTTTTCCGGATGCCGCGCTTTGCCTGCGGGCCGAGAAGTGTTCAGAACAGTGACCATTTGTGTTTCCTAGACAATAAGCCGTGCAATTATGATGACAATAATGGCACCCACGGTCGACGTAATGATCTGCGAGATCAATGGGTTGCCAATATTCATTTTGATCCCCAACGCTTTGAACACGTAACCACCGACAAATGCACCCAATACGCCTGTAATCAGATAGGTAAACAAGCCGCCGCCGCCAACCACGATACTGGCCAGAAAACCGGCGACTATCCCAATACCCGCCATAACAAGAAGCGCTTTTGCATCCATCTCATTTTCCTTTCGAAATCGAACCAATGGCCTTGAACAACAGCAGCCATATACAGCCGAAAATCGCGCCGGCGACCGCCGCAATACCGGTTGTGTACCAAACGCCCTTCCAGCCTTCAACAAGCACACCGTTAAAGGTGACACCGCCATTGGTCATCGCCGCAAAGGATGCCAGAAAGGCCAGAGCTGCGAACAATATCGTACTGGTCCGGAGAATTTTCCACCCAGCAATGCCCCAACCACGGAAGCCATTGGCATCCAGAATTCCCTTGCGACGACCTTTGTCAGGCATTCAACACTTTGCCGTAAGCATCCAACACGCTCTCTTTCATCATTTCTGACAGCGTTGGGTGCGGGAAGATTGTGTGCATCAGCTCTTCTTCCGTGGTTTCCAAGTTCATGGCGACCACAAAGCCCTGGATTAATTCAGTTACTTCGGCACCCACCATATGTGCGCCGATCAACTGGCCGGTTTTTTTGTTGAAGATGGTTTTCACCAGACCATTGTCTTCGCCCAGGGCAATTGCCTTGCCATTGGCATTGAACATGAAGCGACCCACGCGCACATCGATCCCTGCTTCTTTCGCTTTGGCTTCAGTCATACCAACGGATGCCACCTGCGGGTGACAGTAGGTACAGCCAGGAATCTTGTCTTTTTCCATCGGGTGAACATTGGGCAAGCCGGCGATCTTCTCGATACAAACAACGCCCTCATGCTCGGCCTTGTGTGCCAGCATTGGCGGTCCGGCAACATCGCCGATTGCATAAATGCCATCGACATTGGTTTTGCCGAAACCATCAATCACAATACATCCGCGATCTGTCTTGATCCCTAGTTCTTCAAGGCCCAGCCCCTCGATATTGCCCTGGACACCAACCGCCGAAATCAGCCGGTCCGCTTCCATCGGCGTGACCTTGCCCGACTTGTCTTCAACATGGCAGACAACAGAGTTGGCCTTTTTCTCAACTTTGGAGACCTTTGCCTCGGTGATGATCTTCATCCCGTGCTTTTCCATCGCCTTTCGTGCGAGGGTCGAGCACTCGATGTCTTCGACCGGCATGATGGTCGGCATCAGTTCGATCACTGTGACATCACAGCCCATGGAATTGTAGAATGAAGCAAATTCAATCCCGATAGCGCCGGAGCCCATGACAATCAGCTTCTTGGGCAGTTCCTGCGGCACCATCGCCTCGAAATAGGTCCAGATCAGCTTCTTGTCTGGCTCGATGCCTGGCAGTGCCCGCGGCCGGGCCCCTGTGGCGATAATGATGTGTTTGGCGGTATAATCGCCCTCACCCTTGACGCCCTTTGGTGTGGGATGCGCCGGCTGCACAATATCCTTGCTCATCTTGCCGACCGTAATCTTGCCTTTCCCGGTGAGCTTTGCTTCGCCCCAGATGACATCGATCTTGTTTTTCTTCATCAAGTAGCCCACGCCGCCATTAAGCCGGGCTGAAACACCGCGCGAGCGTTTGACAACTTCCTTCACATCGGCAGTGACTTTGCCTTCAAGCTTCAATCCATATTCGGATGCACGATGGGCATAATCCATCATTTCGCCAGAGCGCAGCAGAGCCTTGGTGGGAATACAGCCCCAATTCAGGCAAATACCACCAAGATGCTCGCGTTCGACAATACCGACCTTCATGCCCAATTGCGCAGCACGGATTGCCGTCACATAACCGCCTGGTCCAGAACCAATGATGATTACGTCATAATTGTTGTCAGCCACGTCGTGTCTCCTTCGATCAGATGCACGCCGTGGCCTTTTGTCAGCCGGTCAGCATGCCGTAAATCTCGTCTTTCAAAGCCATGCGCTGCTTGCGCATCGTCTCCATGTTAAAATCGTCGGTCGGCTCAACATTGGTTTCTGCACGATGAACAGCCCGGTTAATTTCATGATATTCGTCGGCAATTTTTGCAAAATGCGCATTGGAACCTTTCAGTTCATGCATTTTTTCGACGAATTCAGGAAATTCCTCTGCCAGTTCATGGGGTGTGTGGGACATTTGTTCCTCCTTGTATCAATACATGGAGTTTATCCCGTCCATATTCTACCTCGTTGATCTACCTCAAATCGCATTCATTAGTTTCGAAACGACAGGCACGAGTGCCTTGCCGATATTCCTGGTATTCTCAGCATCCAAATGCACACC
>JAHEJF010000251.1 GCA_024639025.1 Ahrensia sp.
CCGTTGCATTGAAAGAGGTTCAAGCTGCCGCGCACGAAGTGAGCAATTTGGCCGCGCTGCTGGGCCGCTCCGAACCTGACGTTGTCACATAATTCAACATGACAGATGGTCCAAATCACAGACAGCTATCCGCAGAAAAGCTCTCTGATTTCTGGGGTACGCTGACAAAGTACGAAATCAAATTCAAGCGGCGCGATGGCACTTGGCAGAATCAAGTCCGCGAGGTCTATGATCACGGCAATGGCGTGGCCTGTCTGCTTTATAATCCTGCGACCGATAGTGTCTTGCTTACCAAGCAATTTCGCCTGCCAGCCTTCCTAAACGGCGCGCAGCCATTGATGATCGAGGCGCCAGCAGGGCTCATTGAAGGTGCGCCTGCGCTTGTGCAAATGCAGGCTGAATTGATGCAGGAAACAGGGTATCAGATAGCCAAACTTGACCATTTGTTTGATATCTATGCCAGCCCGGGTTCGGTTTCAGAATCCATTTCACTTTATCGCGGGTTCTACTGCGCAGCCGATAAGGTGGGCGAGGGAGGCGGCGTGCATGAAGAGGGCGAAGACATCGAGGTGCTTGAATTGCCGTTTTCAGAAGCCTGGGCAATGATTGACACGGGCGAGATATGTGATGCCAAGACGGTGATATTGTTACAGCGCCTGTACATCGAAAAACTGGAGCAAATCCGTCACGAGCCGTGAATCACGACTGATCAGCGCTTAGGTTCTGCATCGCAATTTTTCCTCGCTCATTCACTGTCGCGCGTGGCAGTTCGGATATCTCGTATCCGAGCTTTTCCAAGACCTTCAAAATCCGAAAATACTCTTCCTCAGCCTGATCGAAAGAGTGGTTTCGCTCCGCATCGCGCTTCTATCAAAATGTACGGTCAGCCATCATGACGAGTTCATCAAAGATTGAAGGTGCGGAAGCAACGACCCTGCCACCCGTTTCAAGCATCTGGTTGGCACTCTGTTTCTCTACGCGGCCGCCAGCCTCGGCAATCAATAACTGGCCCGCCAAACAGTCCCAGGCATTCATATGGGGTTCAGCGTAGCCGATCAAACGTCCCGCGGCGACATAGCACAGCATCAGTCCGCCAGATGCATTTCGAAAGAATATGCCACCGCGCGATGCCAATTCATCGACGAATTTTACAACGGCGCTGGTCTCTGTCCGGCCGTTCATTCCGACGCCAAGATTGCCGTGATCTAGACCGGTCGTTGTCGATACACTGATTGACTTGTCATTGAGAAATGCGCCGCTCCCTTTCATTGCACTGAACATCTCGTCAGCACCCGGCTCATAGATGGTGGCGATCTTGGTCTGATCTTCGTGTACACATGCAAGGATTACGCACCATTGCGGAATGCCGGTCACAAAATTCGCCGTACCGTCGATCGGGTCAATCACCCAAATGTAGCCTGATGAACTGGCGACATTGTCAAATTCCTCGCCAACAATGCCATCTTCAGGAAATTCGTTTGCGATGGCATCGCGAATAAATACCTCAACATCCCGATCGGCGTTTGAAACCAAATCCTGCACGCCCTTTTGCTCGATGATCAAATCACCGATCGAAGCAAAGAACTCCATCGCAAGCACGCCGGCTTGTCGTGCTGTTTTCTTTGCAAATTCCAAACGGCGATCATCAAGGTCATTCACAATATCTGCTCCTGCAATAAAGTTTCCATGGGTTGCCAATGATGCAGAACGCGCCCGGTTTCAAGCGCCACAGCAAAATAATTGCCGCCACCTGCTGGCTGATCAAATGTGCGACTAATGGGCCGGTCTGCAAAATGGCAATATAAAAGCTACCCACCGCGCCATGGCCAACCAACAGCAAGTCGCCACCATCATGTTGCGTGATAATCTGATTGGTTTCGCCAACGATGCGCTTCTGTGCATCGATCGCGCGTTCCCAACCGTCGACACTCTGGCCCGGATGCGCAAAGAAATCATCAGCCATCGCTTCAAATTCAGCCAGTGGCAGAAATCCGGTCGATGACCTGTCATTTTCATGCATGCGTTCCCGCACCGATATTTCAAGCTTCAGTGACTTGGCGATGATCATGGCTGTTTGGCGGGCTTTGGTTTCAGCGCTTGAAATGATCTGAGTGGTTTTACTCAAACCTGTGGCGGTCGCCACTTTGTTTGTCCGCATGAGACCCTCGTGGCTTAGTGACCAATGACCAACGGGCGTGTGCGGATCGATACTTACCTGTGGATGAGTCAGGTAGCGCATGATGCGATTCATGTTTTTCCTTCGAGTTGCAAACAAGCCATTTGACAAGTCGATGTTTTTGTAGGCCAATTGACGAAGTGTGACAGTTTTTTTGCAGTTTTGTGACACGATTTCTGGGAGGAATATATGAAAAAAATTACGCAGATCGCCCTTCTTGCGGGCGCAGCATTGGCATCTTCAACAGCATTGGCAAGCGCTGACAAGCTGATATTTTATTGCAGCGCACAGGAGGAGTGGTGCCAGGTAATGGCAAATGGCTTCCAGGATGCGACTGGAATTGAAGTCAACATGACACGCAAAAGCTCGGGCGAGACATTTGCTCAAGTCAAGGCTGAATCATCCAATCCGAAAGGTGATGTTTGGTGGGGTGGAACGGGTGATCCGCACCTGCAAGCTGCAGAAGAAGATCTGACTGAGCCTTATGTTACGCCCATGCGTGGTGAGCTCAATGATTGGGCGATATCACAAGCTGAATCAGCGAGCGACAAAACAATCGGAATCTATTCAGGTGCGCTTGGCTACGGCTACAACACGGATCTGCTCAAGGCGAACAACCTGCCCGAACCAAGTTGCTGGAAAGACCTGACCAAGCCGGAATACAAAGGTCATGTTCAAATGGCCAATCCCAATTCTTCGGGTACCGCCTACACAACACTGGCAACAATGGTGCAGCTGTTTGGTGAGGATGAAGGCTTTCAGTTCATGAAAGACCTGCACAAGAACATCAACCAGTACACCAAGTCCGGCTCTGCGCCGATCAAGGCTGCTGGTCGTGGCGAGAACACAATCGGCATTGTCTTCATGCATGACGCAGTGAGCCAGGCAGTATCGGGCTTTCCGATTCAGGTGGTCGCACCATGCGAAGGCACTGGATATGAAATTGGCTCAATGTCGATCATCAAGGGAGCACGCAACCTTGAAGAAGCCAAGAAGTTCTACGATTGGGCTTTGACAGCCGAGGCACAATCGCTGGCGCTTGGCGTCAAGGCGTTCCAGGTGCCATCGAACAAAGGGGCGGAAACATCGCCTTCAGCGCCGGATTTGTCTTCAATCAAGCTGATTGACTATGACTTCAAGAAATATGGCTCGAGCGATGAACGCAAGCGCCTGTTGAAAAAATGGGACGACGAAGTATCAACACTTCCGCAATAATCCGTGGCTTTAACTGACACTGCGCAAACAAGGCGCGGCACTGTCCACCCGACATTGGTTCTTTGGCTGATCGTCGGGTGGGTCGGCTTCCTGCTCTTGCCCTGGTACGGGCTGGAAGACGGCATCTTCTCATTGGAATGGCTGATTGATGGCTATCCGATGGATGAAGACTATGCACCGGCATTCTTTCTTGGCTTGCAGGGCGAAAAGCTCTGGCTGATGCCAATTGCGTTGTTTTTGGCCATGCCACTGATGGCAATGGGCAAAGCCCGCAATGATCCCGCATACGGCAAAATCTTGCTGATCGCTGGTGCGCTTGGATTTGGGTGGCTGATCGCGCAAGGATTTGCGATTGGCATACGCGGCTGGAATTTCAACTGGCTCAATGCGCTGTTCGGCGAACTGGGGGACCGGCAATTTGGTATGGGCACCGGTGCCATGCTGGTGGCGAGCGCATTTCTGTTCATTCTCACTCAAGGCATAGCCGCACGTGGCGCTGTCAACGGTGACATCTTTGTTGTGGGAGCAATTGGGTTTGTTGTGGCCATTGTCACCGCCTTCGTCTTCTATCCGATTTTGAACATGCTGGCCTCGGCTTTCATCACCGAGGAAAATAGCTACTCACTGATCGTATTCTTTGAGAAATTCACCGATCGCCGACTTTGGGGGCTTGCCTGTCTGACAGAAGGCGGACGGTGTGGCGCAGCATTGAATTCGCTTTTCCTCGCAATCTGCGTTGGCATTATCACAACGCTGCTTGGGCTTGCATTTGCTTTGGCGGTGACCCGCACCAATATGCGCTTCAAACAAGGATTGCGCGCACTCACTGTGCTGCCAATTATCACGCCGCCCTTTGTGATTGGCCTCGCCATAATTCTCCTTTTTGGCCTTTCAGGCAGCGTTACCGTGTTCTTTGCCGATTTGTTTGGTGTTCAACCGACGCGCTGGGTTTATGGACTAC
>JAHEJF010000252.1 GCA_024639025.1 Ahrensia sp.
ACGCACTGTTCACATTGGACGATACACAAACACGCTCCAACATGCAGCGCCTGCAACGCCAGATCGTCAGCCTTGAAGCCAGATTGACACGACTGAGCGCGGAGCGCGATGCAGCCGACAGCATGCAATATGACCAGCAATTGCTGGATGTCGCCGATGCGCTGAGCATGCAAAACGTGCTTGATGAGCAGCGTAAGGAATTTCTCACACGAAAATTGCGGCTTGAATCCGAAGAGCGGATTCTCAGAAAACGCATATCAGCTCAACAGGATGCATTGGCGGGCTATCGTGCCCAAAAGATTGCGCTGGATGAGCAGATTGAGGTGGTTTCAGCGGAAGTCGACCGCAAAAAGGAATTGCTCGACAAGCAATTGACCAATCGCTCTGAATATACCCAATTGCTGCGCTCGCAAGCCGATCTTATCGGTCGCCTGGGTTCAATCACATCGGAGATCGCTCGCGCCAACAATCAGATCATTGAGGCACGCGAGCAGATCGAGCGCCAGCGTACGGCAACGGCCGAAGCGGCCATTCAGGAGCTTAACCAGGTCCGTGTCGAATTGGCTGATGCCACTGAACGCCTGATAAGTGCACGCGACATTCTTCAACGCATGGTGGTGCGAGCGCCAACCGACGGCCTCATCGTTGATATCACCAAGAACACGACTGGCAGTGTGGTGGGACCGGGTGAGGACTTGGCATCCATTTTGCCAACCTCTTCGGAATTGTTGGTCGCGGCCCGCTTGAATTTGGCCGATATTGATGCTGTCCGTCCTGGACAATCGGCACTGCTGCGGTTCTCGGCATTGAACATGCGGCGCACGCCTGAGGTGCCCGGTGAGGTGATATTTGTTTCACCGGACAGGCTGATCGATCAAGTCTCCCAGGAGCCTTACTATGAGGCCAGGTTGCGCATAGTTGAACTGCCTGCAGAAGTGTCAACTGACCAAATTTATCCCGGTATGCCTGTTGACGCGTTGATTTCCACGCAGGAACGGACATTTGCCGATTATGTTGTCAGGCCGATACTGGATTCCATGTCCCTGGCGTTCAAGGAAGAGTAAATCCGTTGATGGAGAACGCTTGATCGATGCGGGATCTTGCCGCGAATCAGTCAAGGCGTTAACTCAGGCGCATGTCGAAAAATACGCCACCACCGGAAGATGATCCCGGCAAAGAAATTCAATCCGTTGACCTGAAGGCGGCGCTCGAGGAGCGCTACCTTGCCTATGCACTGTCGACGATCATGCATCGTGCATTACCCGATGCGCGGGACGGGATGAAACCGGTACACCGACGCATTCTATACGCAATGCACCAACTCAAACTGGATCCCGCGAGCGCCTACAAGAAATGCGCCAAGATTGTTGGCGACGTCATGGGTAATTTCCATCCCCATGGTGACCAGGCAATTTACGATGCATTGGTGCGACTGGCGCAGGATTTCTCTGTACGCTACCCGCTGATCGACGGGCAGGGCAATTTCGGCAACATCGATGGCGACAACGCCGCAGCCTACCGATACACCGAAGCGCGGATGACCGATGTCGGCACGCTGCTGCTCGAAGGCATCAAGGAAGATGCGGTCGACTTTCGCGACAATTACAACGAGGAAGACCAGGAGCCGGTGGTTCTGCCGGGCGCCTTTCCCAATTTGTTGGCCAACGGATCGGCCGGTATCGCGGTTGGCATGGCGACCAATATTCCACCCCACAACGCCGCGGAAATCTGTGATGCAGCGCTGCATCTGATCAAATACCCCAATGCCGGGATAGAAAAACTGGTCGACTATATCCAGGGTCCTGATTTGCCGACGGGCGGCATCATTGTTGAACCCCGCGCCAATATTCTGGATGCTTACAAGACGGGCAGGGGCGGTTTTAGAACGCGCGCGCGCTGGCACAAGGAAGACACAGGACGTGGCAGCTATGTCATCGCCATCACCGAAATTCCCTATCAGGTACAGAAATCACGCCTGATCGAGAAAATCGCAGAATTGCTGATCGCCAAAAAGATACCGCTGCTTGAAGATATCCGCGATGAAAGTGCGGAAGATGTCCGCATTGTGCTTGAGCCCAAATCGCGTGCGGTAGACCCGGATGTGCTCATGGAGTCGCTGTTCAAGCTAACAGAACTGGAAAGCCGGATCTCGCTGAACATGAACGTGCTGTCGGGCGGCATCACTCCCAAGGTGATGAACCTCAGAGAAGTGCTGCATGAATGGCTCAATCACCGCCGCGACGTGCTTCAAAGGCGGTCGCGCAATCGTCTCGGCATCATTGAAAGACGGTTGGAAGTGCTTTCCGGGTTCCTGATTGCCTATCTCAACCTGGACGAAGTTATCCGTATTGTGCGCTATGAGGATCATCCGAAAGCCGAGTTGATCAAGACATTCGAGATTACGGATATCCAGGCCGACGCCATTCTGAATTTGCGGTTGCGTGCATTGAACAAGCTCGAGGAAGTCGAAATCCGCAAGGAATTCGATGATTTGAGCGCCGAGAAAGACGCCATAGAGGCGCTGCTGGCCTCTGAGGACAAGCAATGGGAAGTCATTGCTTTCGAAATCAAGGATGTGAAGAAGAAGTTCGGCAAGGAGACCGAAATCGGCAAGCGTCGCACCGATTTTGCCGAAGCCAAGGAAATCGATCTCGAAGCCGTGCAGCAAGCCATGATCGAGAAGGAACCCGTGACGATTGTAGTGTCAGAGAAAGGCTGGTTGAGAGCGATGAAAGGCCATGTGGCGGATTTCTCTTCCTTTGCTTTCAAGGAGGGCGACAAGCTCAAGACCGCATTCCACGCCCAATCGACCGACAAGGTTTTGGTGTTCACAACCACGGGCAAATTTTACACCATCGGTGCTGATCGTCTGCCCGGTGGCCGTGGCCATGGAGAACCGATCCGGCTTATTGTTGACATGGACAATGACAGCGACATCGTGACGGCATTTGTGCACAAGGCCGGCCGGAAACTGCTTGTTTCCTCGAGCATCGGCAATGGCTTTGTGGTGCCCGAAAGCGATGTTGTGGCCAACACGCGCAAAGGCCGCCAGGTGATGAATGTGAAGATGCCGGATGAGGCGGCAATCTGCCGAATGGTGGGTGAGGACGCTGATATGGTCGCTACGGTCGGTGAAAATCGGAAGATGCTGATCTTTGCGCTTGACCAAATCCCCGAGATGACCAGGGGAAAGGGGGTTCGGCTACAGAAATACAAAGATGGTGGAATCAAAGACATTACGCTGTTCAAGCGCGATGATGGTCTCACTTGGTTGGACGGCTCGGGTCGCGCCTTCAACCGCAGCAAAGAAGAGCTGACAGAATATATGGGCGTGCGGGCTGGTGCGGGGCGCATGGTGCCAAAAGGATTTCCGCGATCTGGCAAGTTTGGTTGAAACCAACGCTTCACTCAGCCAAGTCTGCAAAAGGATTTTGCCTTGATCTGAATTAGGTGAGATGCTTGCCGGATAACATGAGGGTGATTGCGCAAGATGGATGTTTCAATACAAAACAAGGAAACCTACAGGCTTTTTCTTCAGGCACTTGCCCATCCTTCAGAGGGCAATTTCCGCGCCGCCACTGCGGTGCTTTTTGCACCTGACGCAAGCATCAACATTGTGCATCCATTCAACCACCTGATTGGCGCCGGCGCCTATTTCGAAAAGTTTTTGCAGCCGCTGATGCAGGCATTTGAGGGATTGTATCGCCGCGACTACATCGTGATGGGCAACAGTTTTGAGGGCGGCGAATGGGTCTCGTCAACGGGCTATTATGTCGGCCATTTCTCCAAGCCCTTTTTGGGCATAAAGCCCACAATGGCGCTGGCCTATCTGCGTTTGGGTGAGTTTCACCGATTTGAAAATGGTCGCGTCGTCGAGAGCTACATATTCCTGGATATTCCAGAACTGATGATCGCAGCCAATCAATGGCCCGATATCAAGAGCCCGGCTGCCACGGCAGGATATACCGGCTATTTGCCTGGACCGGCCACCCAGGACGGGCTGCAATATTTTCGCAATGATCCTGCAGAGACAGCCAAGTCGCTGAGCATGGTCACCGACATGCTACTCAAACTCAATACGAGCGATCAGGCATGGCGGCCTTACTGGCACAAAAACATGCTGTGGTATGGGCCGGCCGTCTTTGGCAGCTTTGTCGGCATCGAGAACTTCGCAAGCTTTCAGGTGCCTTTTGAAAAGTGCTTTTCAACCTGGGTCGGCGGTGCTGCGAAAAACAGTGAAACCCGGCATTTTGTGCGCACCGCCGATGGCAATTACGTTTGCTCCGGCGGTTGGCCGTCGCTCAATGCGCACCAGACGCAAACTTTTCTC
>JAHEJF010000253.1 GCA_024639025.1 Ahrensia sp.
CGATAAGGGGATGGAGATAAGCGACGTAAAACTGGTTTCCAAATCCGGCGGCAAATCCGGCACCTGGACACGTTAAGTTGTGAGCGCGCTTTGCAAAATCCTTCTTTGAAAGTCCAAGAAGCACTGAGCCGACTTCTGTCAGGTGCGCGGCCGTCATTGATTGAATCAGTGCCTCTGCCAGATGCCGTGGGCCGGGTCCTTGCTGAAGACGTGATCGCAAAGCGCACGCAACCGCCCTTTACCGCATCGGCCATGGATGGCTATGCGGTTCGATCCAAAGATATCGCTCGATCAGGAACCCAATTGGCGCTGATCGGTGAAGTTGCCGCCGGCTACACATTTGATGGCAGGATCGGCCCAAACCAGACAGTCCGTATCTTTACCGGCGCGCCGCTTCCCGATGGTGCTGACGCCATACTCATCCAGGAAGATGCGACCGTGTTGGCTGACAATGAAATTGCCGCCAATGTAACTGTCAAATCCGGCAATTATCTCAGGCCGGCGGGCCTGGATTTCAACCAAGGCAACACATTGCTCAAAAAGGGTCAATTGATTGATGCGGGTGGCCTCTGCCTGGCCGCATCAGGCAATCATGCCACCCTGCCCGTCTACACAAGACCGCGCGTCGGCATTCTTGCCACGGGTGATGAATTGAGGCCGCCGGGTTCTGATCTCGATCCGGGGCAAATCATTGCGTCCAATTCATATGGTGTCGCCGCCATCGTTGAAGCGCATGGTGGCATCGCGATCGACCTTGGCATTGCGCGCGATGATAAAGCCTCGCTCAAAGATGCCTTGGATGCGGCGATTGAGCAGAAATGTGATTGCCTGGTCACGTTGGGTGGTGCCTCGGTGGGCGAACATGATCTCGTGCGGTCAGTCTTCATCGAGGCAGGCATGACGCTTGATTTCTGGCGCATTCTGATGCGGCCGGGCAAGCCCCTGATGTTCGGCACGATGGGAGACATGCGCATCATTGGACTGCCGGGCAATCCTGTCTCCAGCCTGGTCTGTTCACACCTGTTTGTTGCGCCATTGATTGCAGCGCTGGCTGGTCGCCACCACAAGGTTGAGCGGCAAACAGCCCGGCTCAAGCACAATATTCCAGCCAATGGTGCACGGGAACAATATGCGCGGGCCATCATTACCCGCGAAAATGGCACCTTGTTCGCCGAAGTTTTCGAGAACCAGGATTCATCGATTGTTTCGCTTTATGCCAAAGCCAATGCGCTGGTGGTTCGACCCATCAATGCAGCTGAGGCACGAACCGATGAACGCGTGGAATTTCTACCGATCAGCTCGATTCCAGGCAGTTGAATCTGTACGCCTTTTGCGCGAAAGACTGACCCATCCCTCCGACAATCAATATGCCTACGTGTTCAGATACCCATCGAAATCGTGATTCGCGACACATTCGGCACGAACCCAAAATCTGCTTTTTCGGCGGACATGATTCGGATTTCAGGGAAAAACACCTGACCGGAAGCCGCATTTGCGCCACTCCTGTCACGACAATAGCAGTGGTTTCCCTAGCGTATTCAATGGTTTTTGACGGAAAGCGAATGTATGCACATCCGTAGCCAACAGCTTTAACCCGTTCTTAAGTACTTGCGGAACACAACTAGAACATGTACTAAATGTTCGCGCTTTGTTTTTTTGATTCTGGATAGGCCCCATGCTCACACGCAAGCAACTTGATCTCCTCGTCTTCATCAACGAACGGTTGAAGGAAACCGGTGTTCCGCCGTCTTTTGACGAAATGAAGGAGGCGCTTGACCTGGCGTCGAAGTCGGGCATTCATCGGCTTATCACGGCTCTGGAAGAACGTGGCTTTATTCGCCGTTTGCCCAACCGGGCGCGCGCGCTGGAAGTGATCAAACTGCCTGATGCGATGAATGGCGGGCGCTATGGATTCTCGCCCAGTGTGATCGAGGGCAGCCGCGGCAAGCCGCAGCCAGTGGAAAACAGAGGTCCTACGCTGGCATCCAGTGTTGCCAATGATGATGAATCCGATGCAGGCATTCCGCTCATGGGCAAGATTGCTGCCGGTGTGCCTATCTCGGCCATACAGCATCAGACACGTTCGCTTGCCCTGCCACCGGACATGATCGGCAAGGGCGAACATTACGCATTGGAAGTGGAAGGTGATTCCATGGTCAATGCGGGCATTCTGGATGGGGATACCGTGGTTATCAGGCGCACCGATGTTGCCAATATCGGAGACATTGTGGTCGCCCTGGTTGATGACGAGGAAGCGACCTTGAAACGGTTCCGCCGCAAAGGCGCATCAATCGCGCTTGAGGCTGCCAATCCAGCCTATGAAACGCGCATATTCGGTCCGGACAGAGTTCAGGTGCAAGGCAAACTGGTCGGGCTCATCCGCAATTACTGATTTGATCGCCTGTAAGGGGCAAGATTGCGCGCGGACCGCGAATATTTGCGGTGCGATTGCCAATGTCTTGAAGCTTTGCCGAGCGCGTGTTTGACCGCATAGCCGCCCTGCCCGTCTGATGCCGGTCTGATCTCTGCACTACCAAACAAGGCCAATTGTTGAGCTGTGACGGTCAGAGTTCGATGCTCCTTCGTTTGGAAGGCAGCGCAACCGCTCGTAACCGGCGCGTAGGCCTGGATGACAATGTCGAAGCGGTGGCAGAGCGCGCTGGCGTTCTCGCTGAAATAGTCTGCGCTCTGCGTATAGAAAATCGATGCAGTGCCCGTGTGCACAGTGCAATTGAGCTCGCTGTCACACGCAAACCCATTGGCTTGACCGGGCTTTATGATCGTCTGGACCTGATAGGCAGATTGCCACTGCTGCAAGATGAAAGCGTTGGGCCGTGTCCGATTGACGGCCAGATTTCCCTCACCCAATAAAACAGCCACCTGCCATGAATCTTCAGAGATCACCAGAATCGGAGAAATCGCGTTTTTTGTACAATTATTGCCAGAATAACAAAGATTAGGCCCACATATCTAAGCCGTGAGTTGAGAACGCATAGCATCACAAGGCAGATTGTCATACACACAGCACTTGCAGGCGTGATTGCACCTACATTGCCGCTCGGCGAATGCCGGGCAACAAAAGCCGCAATGTCGAGCACCATGTCCACCGACCAGTTCATCGCCGCATAGGCAAAACCATCCAATCCGAAAGGGATCAGCAGCGTTGCCAGGATGGCAAAGGGCATTGTGATCAAGGACACGATGGGCATGGCAAACAAATTGCCCATCAACCCAAACACGGCAATGCGCTGGAAATGATAGGCCGCAAACAGGCCGGTTGCTGCACCGGCAATGACGGAGGTCATCGAAAGACCGCCAATAAAGGCTCCGGTCCGCTGCAGGATCGTGGCCAAGGTGGATCGCTTGCGCCAGAATTGGCTCTGGTTGCTGTTTCGTCGGGCAGTCCAGGCTTGATAGGCGGCGATCAGCGCCATTGTCGCTGCAAAAGACATTTGAAAGCTGGGTCCCAGCGTGGCTTGCGGCGCGATCAACACCACGATCAGGGTTGCGATGGCCAGATTGCGCATCGTTATCGCTGATCGGTCGCTCAGCAGCGCTCCGAGCATCACACCCAACATGATGAAGGACCGCTGCGTGGCAACACTCGCACCGGCCAGAAACAGATACACAAAAATGGCAATAAACCCTGCCAGAGCAGCGATCTTCTTGATTGGCAATGACAGCGCAATGCCCGGCGCCGTCGCCCATGCCGTGCGAATGACGAACATAAGTGTGCCGGCGACCAGCGCCATGTGCAGGCCGGAAATCGACAGGATATGAGCCAGTCCCGAGCGCCGTAGCTGTTCATTGACCTCATCGGGAATGGCTGCCTTGTCGCCGGTGATCAACGCTGCCGAGACGGTGCCAGCAATTGTTTGACTTTGCCCACGTATGTGTTGGGCAAGCCAGTAGCGAATTTTTTCGATTTTGATCCTCAGATCCCATTGTAGAGGTACAAGCGGTACGCTCACGGGCGCTCCCAGAAAGAAGCCATTTGCGCCAATACCCTGAAAGTAGTTGTTGAATGCAAAATCAAATCCGTTCGTGCGCACGGGACCCGACGGCGGACGCAATCGAACCACTCCCTTGAGCCCCTGCCCCAAACGCGCCAAGCGTGCCGGATTTCGCGCCGTCGCCCTGATGCGATCGGGCGCATAGCGCAGTCTGGGCCGTTCGGTGTCAATCACATCGAGCGTATAGCGGACAGAGCCGTTTGGCCTTTGTTCGATCGCAACGATCCGGCCGGTCAGGCGTGTTGTCACCTCAGAACCAAGCATAGGCGTGTCCTGCGACAGGGTTTGCCACTGTCCCAGCCCCATGCCGG
>JAHEJF010000254.1 GCA_024639025.1 Ahrensia sp.
AAGCGACAAACGCACGGCCTTCTCATAGGAACGCCCAACCGGGATTTCCGTCCCGTCCTTGAGCACCAGGAGCATTTGGCGCCCTTGGCGGCGTCTTCGATCGATGGCACTGCGCGACACCCAGTAGGATCTGTGACAGCGCATGCCGAACGAGCCGAAACCATCCGCAACCTCGCCCAAATTTGCCCGCACAAACTCGACACCGCAATCACGTACAATTTTCAAATAGTGGTCATCGGATTCGATGTAATTTGGTACCGATTTATTGTTGTTGGTCGGTAAAGGAACGTTGGCGGGAGAAGCGCTGGCCAAAATCTCGCCGATAAGAATTCTTGATTTTGCCAAATCCCGACTGAACTTGAGCAGGTACAAGATCGCCACGACCAGAAGCGCAATTGCCACGCCATGGACAACGGATCGCAACATCAAAGACAATGTCACCTCTCCACCTGACAATTGCTCAAGCGCCACCCGTCCCGGCACTGCAGCGCACGGAACCCATAGCAGTCCGACCTTGATCACGGCATCAAATCGGTGAATTGCCGAGGCGCCTGTGACATTGCGATACAGACCTGAAAGAATTGCACAGCCAAAAACCGATACAAGCATCAACGCGACGACGAACATGGTGCGGGCCGAAATCGATTCAATACGGTCGGTATCAAACGAGCCCGTCAGCGATATGATGACCCCAACAATTATGAACGCTATCCAATAGGTCTTCCTACGCAAGAGACTGCCGGCCTCATCAACAATGTCCTTCGATGCTGCCCAAAAGGATCGCCTCCAATTGCCAATTCTGGTTTTGGTTTTCAATGCAGCCATTTGCGCCAATAACGTTTCGATTGATCAGTTGTCTATAGTATAATTGCGAATTTGTGGTAGACCGTTGACGATTGATATTGACCATTGACGATTATTTATTATTTTTTAGTTGGTAAATTCAATGTAAATGAAAAACAACTTGCATCAACTCTGAGTTGAACAGTTCAGAAAAATGCAAGACTAAGAAATTGGTATCAATTGCACACAATTGATGCGCAAATTACCTGATCGCACGAGGATGCGTCTTGCATCCTTTATATTCCGGGATGCTCGAAGCGAGCATGTCGGAGCCAGCAAATTGTCGACCACAACGGCGTTGTGCGTGACATTTTGGGTGTCCGGAGTTGCGATTTACCCCAATCTGGTCAACTGGTTTTGGAGCAATACGGAATACCTGTTTTAGATGGGAACAGACTCTTGTTCGCCAATCGCATTGGCGTAGAGTTGCCCGCGCCCCAATGTCAGCGTGGTCCGAACATCTTTCTCGAAAGATCGACCGACCGGGATCTCGGTGCCGTCTCTGAGCACCAACAGCAACTGCCTTCCTTCTCGACGTCGCTGCTTGATCGCGGCATGTGAAACCCAATAGGACTTGTGGCAGCGCAATCCATGGTCTGCAAACTTCTCTGCCACGTCACTCAACTTGGCGCGAACCAGTTCGACACCCCGCGAGCTCACGATCTTTAGGTAGTGATCATCCGATTCGACATAGTCCGGTATCAGACCATCAGTCCCAACCGGCTGATCGGTTCTTTCTTGCCCCAGCACAAAGGCGAAGCGGAAATGCACTATCCAGAACGTCAACACAACGAAAAAGGCAAGGGATGAACCGTGGATCAGGGCACGTGTTACTTCGCTCAAACTGAATGGATAACCGGTGATTGCGCAGAACATCAAACGCACCGGAACCGTAGCCAGCAACACACCCAGCGCGAATGCCTTGACCACTGCATCCAAACGCTCGGTCGCGGATTGGCCCGTAACGACGCGAATGATTCCTGCGGAAAATGCGCAGAAAGCTGCGGCCACGGTCATTAAGGCAAAGACGATAAATACCCGTTCGGAAAAGCTGGCAATCCGGTCAGCATCAAATGCGGCAGTCAAAGCATCCACTGCACTGACCAAATAGACAGAAAGCCAATATGATTTCAGCTTGCACAGGTCCATGAATTCCCTTGCAGCTATCCGCCATGCAGCCGGATCACGCATCATCTCGTAATATTTAACGCCTGGTATGTTCATGACAATCCACCTTTCCTTCTCATCAACATAAGTAGGTTTCATCGGGTTGCATGATATGGCGGCTGCATGATCGGGCACCACCTGTCACACATGACCGTTCAGGACTTGGGATGACCGTTCACGCCATTTTTTGCATACGGACACCCAAAAGCGCCGATATTTGGACTTCGCTCCAAGCTCATAAACACTTGCTACAAAACTGATTCAAGCGAATTGACCGTTGGCGACAGGGCATTTGAGAATCATTTTGACAGGCAGACAACAGGTGACAACAAAGACGTTGTAAAATTCAATACTCTGCATGAAAATCGACGTATGAATGCCAACGACGGTGGGGAATAGTCGTCAATGGTCATCCCAGTACGCATTCGTATGATGGTCGAATATCGGGGCAGTCCTGCCCGTTCGCGTCACGACTTTGGATCTGGAAAGCTTGAACCACCCTCCATCGCCTCCTGGATACTCTTTTCGTAGGAACGGCCAACAGGAAGCTCAGTTCCATCCCTTAGCACCAGACGCATCTGCCGGCCTTCGCGGCGGCGCTTGTCTATTGCAATCCGCGACAGCCAGTAGGATTTGTGACAACGCAGACCATTTTCGCCATATCTCTCCTCGGCTTCGCTCAAGCGGGCACGAATAACATCGACGCCCTGCTCCCGCACGATTTTGAGATAGTGCCCCTCTGATTGAATATAGATTGGCAGGTCCATGTCTTTTGCTGGCGTCGGGACGACCGGTAAGAACTTGCTCTCAACCTTGCGGGACCAGCCCAGTTTACCGACAAATTTGATCGCATAACACAGCGCCAGCACACCGAAGCCAAATGACAATGACTGTACAAAGGCCGTTGCCAGGACCGAAAGTGTCAGTTCGGTACCGCTGAGAAATGCAAACATCATTCGATGTGGAATGACGATGATCGTGATCCAGATGAACGCCACCACCGCACCCAGGTCAATGCGTAAATTGACAGACTGACCAACCAGGACTGCAACAATGCTGGCAATCATGGCGCAACCAAGCGCCGAGACGATCATCATCGCGTTGTAATAGAACAATCGCAATGCCAAAGGGTTGATCAATCCAGAATCAAACGCGCCCGACAAGGCGACCATCGTTCCGCCAAAAATAAATGAAAACCAATAGGCCTTGTGTGCGAGCACACTCCTGAACTCGTTCAAGATCTGCGCTTTGGCTGCCTCACTGTCTGACAGTGTTTCTCTTATCGTCTGAAGCACGCTCATGCACGCTTTATGACTAATTTGCGTTGATTTTCAAGATGCCGCAAATTTCAACAGGTAAGTTGACCATCGGCGTCCATACATGACCACCCGCGACAAATTCGCCTGCAACCCCGTGCACTCTGTGCGAGATCAGCTAGAAACGAACTGCATCGAGAAGGACCAGATTCGATGCTGATTCGGGTGCTCCCCTGCACCCACTGGAGGTAGCGACGGATGCTGCCCATGTGTTGCTACCTCCTCTTTCTCCCCCACGTCCAAAACCACAACTGCTGACGCAATTGCCACCGTTCACGCAAAAGCGATCAGTCAGCGCTCGAAATCTGTCCACAATCGACCTAAATAGGAGATAGTCGAATCAGAATGCGAGTATTCCATGTCCACTATCCCCAATCTGCTTGAGCAATTTGATGTCTCGGAAGCCCGCGTCAAAGCCTTGGTCGCCGATGCGTTGAGCAAAGCCGATGATGGCGAATTGTTCATGGAATACAGCGAGGGCGAAGTGCTGGGTTTTGACAATGGCCGGCTGAAGACGGGCTCGTTTAACACCTCGTCCGGTTTTGGCTTGCGCTCAGTCGCCGATGAAGCGGTGGGTTACGCTGAAAGTGACAATTTTTCCGAAGCCGCTCTGCTGCGCGCCACGGACGCGGTGGGCGCGGTGACGGCCAACCATTCAGGCACCTATTCCGATGCGCCGCAGCGCACCAACAAGAAGCTCTATGTGGACGGCAATCCGATTGGCGAACCTTCGTTTGAAACCAAGGTGAAGCTGCTGCAGGATATCGATGCCTATCTGCGCGACAAGGATGACCGTGTACGCCAGGTCTCGGCCTCGCTGGCAGCTTCCTGGCAGGTGGTGGAAATCCTGCGCGCGGATGGTCATTTCGCCAAAGACATCCGCCCCATGGTGCGGGTGAATGTTTCTGTGATCGTGGGTGAAGGCGACCGGCAGGAAACCGGCTCACACGGCATGGGTGGCCGCCAGCTGTTTGGCGATTTTGTCGCCACCGACA
>JAHEJF010000255.1 GCA_024639025.1 Ahrensia sp.
CCGTGCACGTCAAAGCGATAGGTGGCGTTTTTATTGTTGATGATTTCGGTCGGCAACGAACCGATCCCCAATCGGTACTCAATCGCTGGATTATTCCACTCGAACGTAAATATGATTTCCTGACGCTTCACACGGGCAAGAAGTTTTCGATCCCGTTTGACCAGTTGGCGATTTTCTCGACAAATATCCCGCCAGAAAAACTAGCCGATGCGGGCGCCCTTCGCCGTCTTTATTATAAAATTGAAATCCCGACGCCAACGGACAGCGATTACCGGCAAATCTTCGAAGAAGTCGCGGCAAATGAAAAACTCCCGTTCGATGAAGAAATATTCACCGAGTTTTACGACAAGTACTACGCAAATGGAAAATCAATACCAGCGGGACACCATCCACGCTACATAGTGGATTTTGTTCTTTCTGTTTGCAACTTTCGCGGTGAGAAACCTCGCATGAAAATGTCCATGCTAGACGCTGCATGGAACAATTTGACTACACACTAATTCCTTATGAAAAAGACAAATATTACAATGTTTTGTAGTCATTTGTTCTGATAATAGTTGTAAGACAGAGGGCATTCAATCGGCTTGGTGAAATACATTTTCACAAAGCCTTCGGCCAGCCTGTTTGCGGACAGGTAGTATTTGATAGGACACCAAAGTTTTCGCAAGTTCGTTGTCCTCGGGGTGCAGCGACCATCCACAACAACCGGATTGACCGTATCGTAACGGATTGCGGCAACTTTCTCGGATCTGTGATCGGGCCTGCTCCGAATATAAAGGAAGTCCCAGGGTTCGACATTAATTACCGCCAGGCAATCGCCCTTTTGAAATGTCTGCGCATGGGCGCCGACTAAGCCGACCCAGAAATTCGCTAGTATGAAGGTGATGACAACAATCAGCTTCAATGTTTGGTCTCCATTCGCCAATAATTTTTTCATACATAGAGCCTGTTTTCAATTGCGAGCGCCATTAGAAGCGCCAACCCGTTGACAAATGGTGAGGTTATTGTCGATGTTCCGGCCATGGAAATCAGCATCTCAAGCAGTTGCTTGTATCACAAACGCAGCTACAGCATCGACTCGCTAGAGAGTGCCTGAAACAGGCGAATGATATTCCTTGATACTCAACGATTTCGGTTGGAGCAAACGGATGAGAGCGAAATACAGCAAACGTGAAGGCAATTTATTCATATTTGCGATTGTGTCGCTGTTCCTCTTAGTCGGCACAGGTTCCGCTATCGCTGAAACAAACCTCAAATTCGACCCAAAGAAAAATGCATGGGTGCGTGTTGAGGGCGCTGTCGAATACACAAAAGCCAGGTCTCGCAACGCCTCTCCCATCCCGCGCCAAGTCATTGCATATGACTCTAACCACCGCAGCGGAACGATCATCATCAAGACAGCTGAACGACGTCTGTACCGAATTATCAACAAGAATTCGGCCGAGGTGTACGGTATTGGTGTCGGCCGGGATGGCTTTGCATGGAAAGGCACTGAACGGATCTCTCGAAAGGCAGAATGGCCAAGTTGGACACCGCCTGCAGAAATGAGAAAACGGGAAGCTGCGAAAGGCGTCATTCTACCTTTAAGAATGGAAGGCGGTCCAGATAACCCCTTGGGCGCGCGTGCACTTTATCTAGGCGGGACGCTGTACCGAATTCATGGCACAAACCAACCTTGGACGATTGGTGAAGCTGTATCTTCGGGTTGTATTCGATTGGCGAACGATGACGTGGTGCATCTGTTTGATCAAGTTTCGGTGGGGTCCACCGTGATCGTGCAGTGATGCAATTCTGATACAGGTTGAGATATTTCGTTACGACTATCCAGAGATAACATCGGATATTAACTGACGCTTCCCTCTTTTACGTTAAATAGTTTGATACGTAACTCTCGTTATGACATAAAATTAATACTGGGGAAAAATACCCGTTCGGGTGGGGCTTTATAAATGCATATCAAAACCAAATCGCGCCTAAGAAACAGCGTCAGTACGTTCTTTGCTCTGGCACTGACAACAACAACGCTCAATTTCTCTGTTGTTCCAAATGCTGGAGCCATATCGCTTGAAGAAGCAGTAGCAGTCGCAGTGGAGAGCAATCCCGAGATCGGCCAGGCGGCTGAGAACAGGGAAGCGATTGAGTTTGAGCTTAGACAAGCACGTGGTCTCTATCTTCCAACCGTCGAATTGGAAGCGTCTGCTGGTGTGCGTCGGCTGGACAACCCGTCACGACGATTGAACGGCGTAGAGGACGATGGATTGACACCGCTCGAAGGTTCGGTGCTTGTCACTCAAAAATTGTTTGACGGAGGCGCCAGACGCGCTGAGCGTGACCGTCAGGCTGCAAGAGTGGATAGTGCTTCGTTCCGGGTTTTAGAGCGCAGCGAATACATTGGATTGCAGGTAGTCCGTGAATATCTCGAGTACTTGCTGCAGGCCAAGATTGTCGCCCAAACGGCGAACAATCTGCAATTCCACAGAAGTATCCAAAGCAACATATCTGCCAGCGTGGCAAGTGGCACATTGACAGAGGCAGACAGACAGCAGGTTCGCGAACGTGTACTCGCTGCCACCGCCAGGTTGCAGGAAGCAGAAGAAGAGCTTGCGCAGGCGAAAATTCGCTTCTTGGCTTTGGTTGGAAAGCCGCTTAATTCTGCTTCGATGCCTGCATCAGTCAAATCTAGACTGCCTCGATCGTTGGATGTTGCTATTGGGCTGGGCAGAAAAAACAATCCTCGCGTCCACATGGCAAATGCAGATATTGATGCAGCTGATGCCTTGGTGGACGCTGCACGCGCAAAACTGGGACCGGATATTTCAATCGAAGGACGCGCCCGAACAGGTTATGACATTGACGGTGCTGACGGTAGAGCGAACGATCTTCAGGCACGTGTTGTCGCAAAGTGGAAGATTTTTGATGGCGGCATTGCTCGTGCAAATGAACAAGAACAAATTCGCCGTGTCAGTGAACAAAGACTGGTGTTACACCAGGTTCATCGCCAGCTTGAGCAAGCAGTACGAGAATCCTGGGATCGTCGCATTCGTCAGGCAGGGCTTGCTTCAACCTTGAGGCAGCAGGCAAGTGAGAACGCACGATTGGTTGGGTCCTATCGTGAACAGTTTACGGTTGGCCAACGGTCGTTGTTGGATGTTCTGGATGCGCAGAACACCAGATATAATGTTGACGTTCTAGCGGCTACTGCAGATTACGCTTCCTTGTTTGCAGATTATCGCTTGTTGGCAGCGACCGGGACACTATTGAACACACTTAACGTGTCTTCACCTTCACAGGCGAATGCTTACGCAAGAACCGAGTTTGAAGTGCCAGAAACTGCACCAACAGAAACTTATGCCCGCACACCATCAAGACAGGTGAACGAACTGCCCATGGATTTGCTGGCGCCTATCCGAAAATAGTAGAGTGCTGTTTTTTAAAAGATCTGCTTCCAACTCAGCGCAGATGAGTTCCGAGGAATGTGCATCTTCGCTGAAAAGCGCTTTGCAAGAAGCGGCGACTTTCTTTGAAAGACCGAATTCGGAAACCGCACTGTTTTCGGGAATACCGGAACCAGATGCCGACAACTATGCAGATTTCCTGGAAAGAACACTGCAGAGGTCCGGCCTGACGTTTGATCCGGTCGGTAAAAAGAATGTTAAGTCTTCCACTTTCGAATTCCCTGCCCTGCTGAGATTTGAAGATGGTAGTTTCAAATTCGCACAGAATGAAGAGCAAACTTCGCAGTTCGAAGGCCTGCAATGCGTGGAAGCATATGAGATTGCCAAATACTACTCCAATGAAGAGCGGCGAAGCTCCCGGTCCGATCAAAACAAAATAAAACAATCGCATTGGTTGTTTGGGCCAATGAGATCGTTCTGGCGCGGCTACGTCAATGTCATCATTGCTGCCACGTTCATAAATATCCTGGTCTTGGCCACCCCGATATTTGTGATGAATGTGTATGACAGAATTTTACCGAACAAGGCAATTTCTAGTTTACTGGCGCTAGCACTTGGTGTTGGCGCAGCCATTTTCTTCGATTTGCTTTTAAAGACCGCACGGGCATCGATAATCGATAAAACAGGACGGGACCTGGACCGAAAGGTTTCTTACAGTCTCTTTGAGAAAATTCTTTTCACCAAATTGTCTGATCGGCCTGAATCGACTGGAGAATATGCGAGCCGCATTAATCAGATCGATTTTGTGCGTGAGTTTTTTACTTCCAATACCATAGCGACGCTGATTGATGCTGCGTTTGTTTTCGTCTTTCTGGCAGTCATATATTTCATCGCCGGTTGGTTGTTCATCATTCCG
>JAHEJF010000256.1 GCA_024639025.1 Ahrensia sp.
CGCGTCCACCTCATAGAAGCGACCACCGGAAACCTGCACGGGCGGTGCGTCTGCAAGATCAAGCCGCAGCAAGCGGTCTTCGATCAATTGAACCGTATCAAAACCTGCAAACGCAAATGGTGCCTTGAAATAAAGGCCTGGCTCAGTGTGAACACGTTGGATCTCACCGAAACGCAGCACGATCGCCTGCTGGCGTTCATTCACAACGAAAACGGAAGCATATATGGCAAGCAATATGGCGATAAACAGCGCGCCGATAATGGGGAGTCTGTTGGATTGCATTAGTTTGCTCCTGCGCCGGTTACGGCTGAACCAGTGTTCGTTCGCCTGTTTTGCACTTCTGGCAGCGGCAAGTACGGAACGACACCTCCGCCATTTTCATCAATGATGATCTTGTTTGAGTCGCGAAGGACAGCTTCCATGGTTTCAAGGAACAAGCGCTTGCGGGTTACTTCAGGTGCCAGCCTGTATTGGTCATAAATCGAGACAAAGCGGGCTGCTTCACCCTCTGCTTCCTGCACCACACGTGTTGCATAGGCAGATGCTTCTTCGCGGATCTGAGCCGCTTCACCACGCGCCGCACCCAGTCTTTGGTTTGAATACTGGTTGGCTTCCTCGCGGAAGCGGTCCTCGTCCTGCTCGGCCCGCTGAACTTCCTCAAAAGCGTCAGCCACTTCTGCAGGAGGCGCTGCGTCCTCGATGGACACAGTATTCACCTGGATACCCGAGCCGTAAGAATCCAGCGTTGACTGCATGGATGCACGCACCTCACCGGCGATCGCTTCACGGTTGTCTCGGAAGACGTCCTGTGCGGGGCGACGACCAACAATCTCGCGCATCGCGCTTTCCGCAACCTGGCGCACAACATCATCGGGACCCGCGACATTAAACAGATAGTCTTGCGGAATGATCACTGCGTACAGAACCGAGAATTGAACATCCACGATGTTTTGGTCACCTGAGAGCATAAGCCCCGAAGACCCGGCGCGGCTACCTGCTGCACCAATCGCGATCTGATTCTCGACGATCTTGACCTTTTCTACGCTTTCAATCGGCCAGAAATGAAAGTGCAATCCTGGTTGGGACAGTTCATCCTTCGGCTTTCCGAACAGCAATTCCACGGCACGTTCATCGGTATCGACCTGGTAGAATGCCTGCATGCCATACAGAACAGCGGCCGCAATGGCGATCAGCACCAAGAACGGTGCACTGAAGCCACCGCCACCACCGCCGGGTATCGCGCGCTTCAGCCGATCCTGACCCTGCTTGATCAAATCTTCAAGATCAGGTGGTTGGTTGCCACCGCCCGGACGCTGGGGACCGCGAGGGCCTTGACCCCATGGGCCACCCTTATTGCCACCGTCTCCGCCGCCATTATTGCCGCCGCCGCCCCACGGGCCGCCGCCGCCATTGCCGTTCTGATTGCTCCAGGGCATCAAAAACCTCTCACAAGTAATGCATTAAAGCGCCACAGATGCGGCGCTGATCTAACTATGTTATAGGGAGCCCCCTGCTCCCTTTCAACGCGAAAGCGACCGATTCTGAGCCTGTTGCGTCAAATGGTTACGATTAGTCATCTCAACGTTCATCGTCGTGCCGCTTGTAAATCACAAATCTTGTCGCAACTGTGTCCTTCTCGCCGGCCGGGACATCCTCACTATGCTGCTCCTGCCACAAATCTGGATCAATTTGCGGAAAATATGTATCGCCCTCAACCTCTGTCAGCACATGGGTAACATACAGAAGCTGCGCCATTCCCATGGCTTGGCGATAAATCTCCCCACCGCCAACCACAAATATCTGTTTGGGGGGCACGACCGCAGGATCATCGATTTGGGCATGAATGCTCTCCAGATGTGCAGTTGCCAGATCAATGGCAGATGGCAAGGATGACGTTCTCATCGCTCCCTCGACGTTCCAATCCATATCCCGTGTCACCACGATATTAAGCCGACCCGGCAGTGGTTTTCCAATACTGTCAAAAGTCTTTCGCCCCATGATAATGGGATGGCCCATCGTAAGTGCCTTGAACCGCTTGAGATCTGTTGAAAGCCGCCAAGGCATGGCGCCATCTCGGCCAATCACACCGTTTTGGGCAACCGCAACGACAATGGATATGTCAAAATTTGCTGCCATCAAACCGCCACCGGCGCCTTGATATGCGGATCGGGATCATAGCCGGTGATCTCAAAATCATCATAGGAAAAGTCCAGCAAGTCTTTGACTTTCCTCTTTATTGTCAGTCGTGGAAGCGACTTGGGCGTGCGTTGTAACTGCGTTCTGACCTGCTCAAAATGATTGGAATACAAATGGGCATCGCCGAGTGTGTGGACGAAATCGCCAACCTCCAGATCGCAAATCTGGGCAATCATGTGAGTCAACAACGCATAGGACGCGATATTGAAGGGAACACCGAGGAAAATGTCCGCTGAACGTTGATAAAGCTGGCAGGAAAGCCTGCCTTCAGCGACGTAAAACTGGAAAAGACAATGGCAGGGAGGCAGGGCCATCTCATCGACCAAAGCTGGGTTCCACGCGCTGACAATGTGTCGCCGTGAATTGGGATGGGACTTGATCGAGTGCACAAGCTTTTCAATCTGGTCGACCGATCCGCCGTGCGGATCAGGCCATGAACGCCATTGATAGCCGTACACTGGGCCCAGATCGCCATTTTCGTCGGCCCATTCATCCCAGATGGAAACACCATTTTCCTTCAAATAGGCAATATTGGTATCGCCGCGCAAAAACCACAAAAGCTCAACGATAATTGATCGAATATGCAACTTCTTGGTGGTGACGAGCGGAAAACCCTCTGAAAGGTCAAATCGCATCTGGTGCCCGAACACGCTGCGCGTGCCCGTTCCTGTGCGGTCGGACTTGTCGACACCGTGGTCCATCACATGGGACATGAGATCGAGATATTGTTGCATGCAGGCTCAATGTCAGATTCTGAAAGCGAAATCCATCCGCTTGACAATTTCGCACAATAAAGCCCCCACCAGAGGCGGAGGCTCAACCGGAACCGTTGAGTTTATCTCAAAGGTCGCCCAATTTGCCGGCATGCTTGGCCACCAGATAGTAGAAGGTCACGCGCTGCTTTTGGCGGTCTTCGTCCATTTCCTCGCAGACTTTTGAGACGATTTCGCTGGCTGCGGCCGCGCTCATGCCAAGTTTCTTGCCGCCCCATTTTTCGATGACGCGATCAAGTTCCGACTGGTCTGAACAAGATACAAGAGATGCGTCCCTGCTTCGCAAAGCAATGCCCAGATGCTTTACAATCTTGTCTACAACCGCACTATCGGCGCCCGAATCATAACGTTGAACGTCTTCCAGATATTCACTCATGGGTTATCCCCTCTCGTTTAGAATCTTGAAGTCTGTGCCAGGACCATACGCACCTCCCACAACTTCCGATACGGAATGTTCTAAACAGGCGCGATATTGTCAACCTTTCGGACGGATGAAAGAAACTTTGAAATCGCGCAACAAATGCTTATATT
This sequence comes from Ahrensia sp., assembly GCA_024639025.1. GTDB lineage: Bacteria > Pseudomonadota > Alphaproteobacteria > Rhizobiales > Rhizobiaceae > Ahrensia. Next base: position 3,501 of record JAHEJF010000256.1, read on the forward strand.
AGTTGGGCTGGCTTGCCAGCTATGGTGATAAATTGGCGTTGAAATAAGCTTTTCGGACCCGGGGGCGGTACCCGGCGCCTCCACCACCAGAACTCCGGCACTAGGTGCAAACAGCACATCGGAGTTTTGATGATGGGGGCGAAATAGGATCGACGAGGGTGTAAAGAGCGTTCTTTTACTCGGCATGATTCCGCCGTTATCGGGTCATTTGTATAGTTGCAAACGACAACTACGCGGAGGCACGTCTAGCTGCTTAATTGCGGTTCGACAGCTTCAAATTAACTCCTAACGGTTCGCACTGTTAGGCGGGGTTCGCAGGCACCTGGCAACAGAAGCCTGCACTTTCATCCCCAGATCTTATCGGTTGGGTGGCTTGAACACTTGACCAAGCAGCCTGTAAAGCGCACATCTAACCTGATTGACGAACACGACCGAGAGCCGAAATGACGGAAGACATTCTGCGATACGATATTCTTGTTCAGAATGCCCTGCGCGGGGTTATTCGCAAAGTGCTGTCGGAGATCGACAAGACCGGCCTGCCAGGCAATCATCACTTTTTCATCACCTTCATGACCGGTGCACCGGGCGTGAAAGTGTCCAATCGCGTTCGGGAACAATATCCCGATCAAATGACAATCGTCCTTCAGCATCAGTTCTGGGAGCTTGAGATCGACGAAACCGGCTTTGGAATTGGTCTTTCATTTTCCGATGTGCCGGAGAAACTTTACATTCCCTACTCGTCCATTCGCGGATTTTACGATCCTTCGGTCAATTTCGAGCTGGAGTTCGATGTTGAACAGCCGGAAGC
>JAHEJF010000257.1 GCA_024639025.1 Ahrensia sp.
CAACCAACTGGCGATGCTGGACGGTCTGACCGGCTTGCATAATCGAACCAGCTTTTATGAAGAGATGGATGCAATTGTCCGTCGCCTTGAACGCTACGGAACACCATTCTCGTTGATGTTCCTGGATTTGGACAAGTTCAAACTGGTCAACGATTCCTACGGCCACCACGTTGGAGACGGCCTGTTGCAGGTTGCCGCAAAGCGCATCCAGAAAGTATTGCGCGGCAATGATGTGGTTGGGCGTCTTGGTGGCGATGAATTTGCCATCATCGTTGAAGAGACCAGCGATCCGGTCTTCATCGCCAAGCTGGCTGCACGGATCATTCAGGAAGTGTCGCTTCCCTACGAGGTTGAAGGTGAAACCCTTTATATCGGTGTCAGTGTTGGTGTTGCTTTGGCGCCTGTACACGGCACGCAGCGCGAGCAACTGTTGCGCAACGCCGATTTGGCGCTGTATCGGGCCAAGGATGATGGCCGCGGTGTGTTCCGTTATTTCGAAGCACAAATGGACTTTGAACAACGCGAGCGCCGCATGCTTGAGCAGGAAATGCGGCAAGCATTGACCGACGACGAATTCGAAATGAAGTTCCAGCCCATGATCAGCACGAAGACCGGCCGGGTTGTGTGTATGGAAGCTCTGATCCGCTGGAATCACGAGATCCGCGGGCTGCTGCCGCCTGATGAGTTTATCTCTATTGCTGAACAGTCCAATTTGATCGTCGAAGTAGGGCGGTGGTCACTGCTGTCGGCGTGTCGCACAGCAACAACCTGGCCGGAAGAGGTCGGCGTCGCGGTGAATGTTTCGGCGCTGCACTTCATGCGGTCTGACATTATCGGTGATATTGCTGAAGTTCTAAAAGAAACCGGGCTTGCACCATCGCGACTTGAGATCGAGATTACCGAAAGCATTCTGATCGACCACAATGACGAGACTGTTACGAAGCTTCGTGGATTGCGCGAGTTGGGTGTGACAATCGCTATGGACGATTTTGGTACCGGTTATTCCAGCTTGGGATACCTGACCAAATTCCGGTTTGACCGGCTGAAAATCGACAAGACCTTTCTCAAGGACATGGATAAGAATGACGATCGCAAGGCGATCATCTATGCCATCTCCACGCTTGGCGAGAATTTGGGCATCCAAATCACGCTTGAAGGTGTTGAAACCATCGAGCATGTCGAGTTCCTGAAAACGATTCACTGCGATCAGGCGCAGGGATTTTACTACTCAAGACCGATTTCAGCGTCCGATGTGCCGGCTTTTGTTTTGAAAACATTCTCAGATGTGGTGGCCACAAAGCCAGTAAAACCGTTGGTTGTGCGCCAAGCAGGATAAGAATTAGGTGAATTCATCAAATTTTATCTCGCAAATTACCCCAGCGTTATCTAATTTAACTGTTTAGCAACCATAATCGTTCAGCATAACCTGAACTTAGTAATGTTGGGTCTGAAACGATGCGAATTTTAAAACTAACTTCCTTGGCTGTTGTCCTTATGGCGGGGTCCGCTTTTGCGGCAGATGACCTGGTGGTCACCGCAAGTGATAACAACTTTGAGCAACGTTGGTCATGGACTGGTTTCTCCGGCGGTCTTGAAGCTGGATATTCCTGGTCGTCCGATGAGATTACCGCGGGTGGCGCGGCATGTGTGTTTGGTCCTGATTGTTTCGCAAACGGCGAGGGCGGCATTTACGGCGCATTTGTCGGATACAACCATCAAATGGGTTCATTTGTAGGCGGCGTAGAAGCCAGCTACACACGGATCGATACCGATTTTGATGATGCATCTGGTGTGAGCATCGTTGACTCCTGGGCATTGAAAGGCCGTTTGGGTTACGCGATGGATCGCTTCCATGCATACGGCCTGATTGGTGCAACTTACGTCACCACCGATTCACCCATCGCTGCCCTGGCGCAAAGCGATTGGGGTATCGTTTACGGTGCAGGTCTGGATGTGGCGATCACCGAAAACATCTTTGGCGGCATTCAGTACACCCATCACGATTTCACTGACTTTGCCGACTTGGGCATCGATGCTGAAATGGACAATGTCATGGTCCGAATCGGTTACAAATTCTGATCCGCAAACCAAATTAGATGCATAACCCGCTGTCAGTGGCTGCGGGTTTTGTTTTGCGCAAATATCTGAATGGCCAGACTCTGTCAGCCTTTGACGGAATCGCGGTACCCGGATTCATCCGATATTTTCAATGCCCAAATCCATGTCGGCGTTTCCGGTGAAGACGGAAATGCTCTTGCAGGGCGCTTGGTCAATACCTAAACGCACTAGGTCACTTTCACTGTCAGTGAATTGATGCCGGCAATATTGACGACCATTGTGTCACCCTTGACGATGGGGCCAACCCCGGCCGGTGTGCCGGACATGATCACGTCGCCGGGTGCCAGTTCAAAGTAATCTGACAAATAGCTGATCATTTCGGGCACTTTCCAGATCATCTGGTTCAGATCACCCTCCTGCCGCACTTCGCCATTGACGAGCAGTTCAACCCGTCCCTGATCAGGGTGGCCGACTTCCTCGACCGTCTGCAATGGTCCTATGGGCCCAGAGCGTTCAAACGCCTTTCCGATTTCCCAAGGACGGCCTTTCTTCTTGGCAGCTGACTGAAGGTCGCGGCGTGTCATGTCCAGGCAAGGTGCATAGCCGTAAACATGGTCGAGCGCGGTATCGACAGGAATGTTGGTACCACCGGTTTTGAGCGCGACGGCCATCTCGATTTCAAAGTGCACATCGTCGGACTTTGCCGGATAGGGAAATTCGCCGGAAGCATCGAGATTATTGGGGTTTTTCTGGAAGAAGAATGGTGGATCACGATCCGGATCATCGCCCATTTCGATGGAGTGAGCGGCGTAGTTCCGGCCGATGCAATACACTCTGCGCACGGGAAATTCACCGCCGCCAGAAACTGGAATTGTCGCCACTTCGGGCGCCGGAATTACGTAATCGGACATCGATTTCCTCGATAGACAATGACTCGCGCATTGAATTTGCATTAAATGGCTAAAGTTTATCTGAATTGCTCGATCGAACCAAAGCGACAAATTGGCTGATTAACAGATTGAATTTGGCACGCTTGCCGAACAGATGCCAACGTTTGTCTGAGCAGCATAATGCGATCCAAGCAGTCGGCTCGATTGTGTGTTGCCAATTACTGACTGCGCTTGGACGGCAAAGCCGAGCTAACCTAAATTATTGATTCAAGTGATTGGCTTTTTGATTCCAATCTCAAGCGCAAGCTTCTGATTTCGCTGGCATTCCTGTTGGCCAATCTATGAGGTAGTTGATTAATTGCGGCCCTGCTGGGTGGCTTGCGCCAGCGTTTGCGACGGTGTCAGCGCCTCAGGATCGACAACAAGCTCGATCAAATAACTGCCCTTGCTTTGTCTTGCGCGCTCGAGCGCCGCAGCGAACTGTTCGGTGGCTGTCACCTTTTCGCCGGCGATACCAAAGGCGGCCGCATAGGCAACAAAATCCGGATTTTGCAATGAGGTTGCCATGGGGCGATCGGGGTATGTGCGCTCCTGATGCATTCGAATGGTACCGAGCATTCCATTGTTCACGACCAGGAAGATCACATCGAGCTCGTATTGGCGGGCCGTTGCCAATTCCTGGGCGGTCATCATGAAGCACCCGTCACCGGCCAGACAAATTACCTGCCGATCCGGTGCTGCCAGTTTTGCCGCGATGGCGGCGGGAACAGCATAGCCCATCGAGCCGCTGGTTGGTGCGACCTGCGTGCGGTAACTGCGATGCTTATGGAAACGATGCGCCCAGGCAGTGTAATTGCCCGCGCCATTGGTCAGCACGGTGTCCTTGGGCATGGTGGCGGTAATGTGAGCGATCACCTCTGCCATGTTGAGTGTGCCTGGCGCCTTGGTGGGTTCAAGGAAGGAAAGATAATCATCGCGCTGGTTTTTGACCCAGTCCTTGTCAATCGTTGGGGCAGGGCTCTCCGGCAAGGTGTCAAGTGCACCGAAAAAGTTTGAAGCCGATGAAACGATGCCCAGATCCGGACCATACACCCGCCCGATCTCTTCCGCGCCGGGGTGGACATGGACAAATTTCATTTGCGGGTTGGGGATATCGATCAGATTGTAGCCCTGCGTGGTCATTTCGCCCAAGCGCGCACCCACGACAATGAGCAGATCGACTTCTTGCCTGATGCGCCGGACCAATTTGGGCGAAGGTGCGATGCCAACCACACCAACATAGTTTGGATGATCATTGTCAACATAATCCTGGCATCTGAAGCTGGCGGCGACGGGCAATCCCACACGCGCTGCAAAG
>JAHEJF010000258.1 GCA_024639025.1 Ahrensia sp.
GGGTGACACCGTTCTGGTCAAAAAAGCCGGTATCGAGCACTTCCATGGTCGAGGAAAAATCACCAGCCTGTTTTTCAAGTCCACCGCCGATCACCAGAACATCGGTGACACCAGCTTCCTGGGTGGTCGCCTTGATCCGATCCTCCAGCGCAGCACGGCTTGTCAGACGACGCGAGGCAAAGTGCGGCACGGCATTGTAACCCAATTCTGTCACTCTTTTAGCGGCCGCTACCAGTGTGGGTGCCGGATCGGTGCCTACATCCGTGATGTAAACGCGTGTGCCTGCGGGAAACAAAGTGGGCAAGTCAGCTGATTCAAGCGCTTGCTTTGGTGAAACCTCAATGGAGGCGGGTATTTTCTTCACGCTCATCATTCTTCCTCGCACTGGTCGCTCTCATTAAAGAGCGTTGTTTTCATCTATTCCTTCGCTCTTTATCAGAGCCATTAAACGATCCTTGTCGTATTCCGCTTCGAGAGCCTGCGCTGCTTTCTCAGCTTCAGCTTCCAGATCATCGCCCACCTGCACAGCATCTGCCTTGCGCCATTCTGCAAGATAGGCATCGGAGTCCTTAGCGCCAACCCGCATCGCACACATGTCGATCGCTTCGGTGAAGCGGAGCGACAATTCGCGCTTGGCTACATTCCGTCGCCCTGCCTTTACAATGATCTGCGCCGGAATATCCCGCCAGTATACAATGATCTTGTCTGCCAATACTAAACCCTCGGTTCCAAAGTATTTGCTTTAATCGTTGATTTTTAGCTTGTTGCACGGCGACTTGCGCCAATCAAAAAGCGACAAATGATATTACCAGACTTTTCTGGTCAATCCCGTCCACACATAGAACTGGATTGTGGGATGGTAATGCTGTTTTGAGTTGCCGGCGGGCTGAAACGGCTCGGCGGTTCCAGCCAAAACCTGCCTGATGGCTTTGCCGCACGCCTGTGCGCATTGTGCGGATATGGTGTGCTGATAAGTCATCAAATTATCATTTGGTGCCGCAACACAAGGCACCTGCGCAATCACATCGCCCGTATCAACACCTTGATCTATATGGTGAATTGTCCCTCCAAAACGTTCGGGGCGACCTTCGACGAGAGCCCAATAACCACCATTTACGCCTCGGTAATCGGGTGTAAAGCCAGCATGAAAGTTCAATATCGGCACCTGCATGCTGCTCAAGGTCGCTTTTGTGAACATCCTTGCACCCACAACGAAGACCAGGACGACATCATTGTTTTTGAGGATTTGGCCCAACGCGCCGTCATTCACCGAGGAGATAGCGATGGTATTCACATCGCGAGGTGGTTCCATTGATACGCCAAACTTGCGTTCGATGGCGGCATAGCGCCGTGTCACAGCTGACTTTGCAAATTTGGACAAAAATTGCGTCGGAAGCTGAGCCAGGGTCTGATACCAACCAATTCTTCGGGCACGTCGCTTGAGAAACATGCTCTTTGTTTCAGGCTGTTCGTTGACCAGAAGCAAGTCCGGAAAATCATCTGTAAGCCGGTTTATTATAATGGCGGGCGCTGCACCGCCTGCTGTGATGATGGCGATACGCCCGCTCATCAGCCCGCTATCATGCCGCCAACGGCGAGTGCGCCGAAGTAATAGGCTGAAGAAATGCCAACGACCATGGCGCCGCCAATCACGGTGCCGATGGTAAGCCAAAGGCCATCGCGCTCCGACAGGGCAAGACCACAGATTGCAACGGCCAGGGCTGGGATCCAATTTGTCATGGGCAGTGGAATGAAAACGAATAATCCAAGCACCAGACCGATGATGCCCACCGTTCGCTCTGCAACGGGGGCGTTGGGGAAGGGCCAGAAGCGGGGTCGTACGATTCTTTCCAACTTCTGCAGCCAGGGCACAATCTTGGTGCTGAATTTGGCGAACGCTTTCTCGTTCATGGATAAATTGAGAAAGAACTCTGGCAACCAGACAGTTTTTCTGCCTGCAATCATTTGCAACGCCACCACAATAATCGGAATGCCGAGGATCAGTGTGGAGGGCGGCGGAAACGGCAACAAGTTCAAAAGACCACTGAGAATCAGGAACGTCGCGAGCGAACGGTCAGCCAATGCCTCGCGGATACAGCGCATTGTGACTTTGTCGGCTTCGGTGCGCAGGGCGAGCTCGTTGAGCACGGATGATAGCGGACGTGGGTGGTAGTCAGCCACTTCCTCCATCTCAACCATGATTTCGTCGCCCGATTCTTGAAACATCTCTCGCAATCCGAATGTCTTCAAACACGCAGCAGGCGTGTTTCGAGTGCGTCCTGGACGCAGTCCCGGTTCAGCATAATCGCTAAATCCAACGAAATGGTTACGTTGCCCCGCGAAATCAGATGTGGGTATTTTTTAGCGCGGGCACAAGGTCACCATAGCCTGTAAATACACGCTCATAGTCAAGTTTGAGGATGGCTGCAATTTGTTTTGCCAATTCATCCAGTTCAGGATCGTCAACTTGGGCAAGATAAAGTGCTCTTTCATAGTTGCCGAAATACAGGTCGCGGAGTTCGGGGTGTTTGTGCAGCTTTAGTGGTTTGAGCAAAAAATTCTCATAGTGTCGCGCCAGAAAGTCTGTGATGAAAAACGTTGTGACGTAGTCATCATTGTTATTCTTGAACGCCTCGTTACCCAGATAAAATGAGAAACAATGCGGTCCGGCTATGCGATCCACGCCATGCTTTTCACACACTTCATCAAGTTTCCCCACCGTACCGCAATCCGCGTAACCCACAAATATATTGCTGTATCCGTCTGCCTTGGCTTTCGTGATTGCCTTGTCCATCTCAGGTGCAATCTTTTCGGGGTGAAAATGGTACTCGGCAGGCAGGCAGGTCAAAGAAATGTGCTGCAGATTATTAAGCGTGCAGATATCCAATATTTCACGCGCAATCATGCCGCACGCGATCACGCGGGTCTCGTTGCCCGTTGCAATCTCGCCTGATTTTGCGTCGTTCGCCATTCTTTCACCTTTGGTGCGTAAACTCGCATGTAAATGATCTTAGCAGCACAGCGATGCGTCGGGAACGACATTTTGCTGCGCACCGATGGAGCTTTGATGCAAGCGCCCGAACTGACAATCGTGCTTCCAGCCTATAACGAAGCGAAGAATATTCCTCTTATCGTTGAAAAAATCGGCGCAACCATGGGCAAGATCGCCCATGAAATAATTGTCGTCGATGATAACAGCCCGGATGGCACTGCCCGGATCACGCGTGAACTGGTCGGCCAGATGCCGCATGTCCGGTGCATAAGGCGGGTGGGGCGCCGCGGGCTGTCTGGGGCTTGCCTTGAGGGCATGATGGCTGCCAATGCGCCTATTGTATCGATCATGGATGCGGATTTGCAGCATGATGAAACAAAGCTGCCCGAGATGCTTCAAGCGATAAAAAAGGGCGCGGACCTGGTGATTGGCTCGCGCTATATAGACGGGGGTGATCACGCATCAGGATTTGTGCAAAGCCGGCGCGCCAAAGGCAGCGAACTGGCGACCTCTCTTGCCAACTACATTACCGGCAATTTCACAACTGACCCAATGAGTGGTTTTTTCATGCTCACGCGCGATGCAGCCGACAAGGCAGCCGAGTTTGTTTCGCGCGATGGTTTCAAGATTCTGTTTGATATCGTCAGTCGTTTTGGCAACGAGCTTAAGATTGTCGAAGTGCCGTTTCGCTTCAGGGAGCGGGCTGAGGGCGAGAGCAAGCTGGGTTTTCTGGTCACGATCCAGTTCATCGGGCTACTGGTCTCCCGCTTTACAGGCGGCATCATTCCGATGCGGTTCATGCTTTACGGTCTGGTCGGTTTTACCGGGCTTGGCGTTCACATGGCAGCGCTCTTCACTTTGACCGATGGTTTTGGTTTTGAGTTTGCCACGGCTCAGTGGATTTCAGCTCTCTTGGCAATGACGTCAAACTTCATACTCAACAATGAGGTGACTTATGCACATCGCAAGCTGACCGGCACGAAATTCTGGTACGGATTGCTGACCTTCTACATTGTCTGCAGCGTTGGGGCTCTTGCCAATGTTTCAATTGCGACGAGCATATTCGAGCTTAATCAATCAACGGCATTTGCCGGCCTGGTCGGGGCGGTTATGAACGCCGTGTTCAACTATGCGGTGACCAAACTGGTTACTTGGCGCGATACCTGAGCACAAATCAGCGGGCTTGTACGCGGACCGCCACAATCTTGCCGATCCTTTGGCAAAGGGTGGGCGATGTGATTCGTTACCCAGAGGGACAAGATGCGTATATTGGTGATTTTGATGATGGTGCTCGCGGTT
>JAHEJF010000259.1 GCA_024639025.1 Ahrensia sp.
GGGTGAACGCCCGGCAGACCAAGGTGGAGAATGCGGGCGGTTGCGTCTGAAAAATTGAAATGATCCGGCGTCAACTCGACCGCTGTCCCCGGGATATACAGATGGGTGCGCTGGCCAGATGTTTGAGACGTAAATGCATCGGTATGCGCGGTTCGTCCGTTCTGGGAAACGACCAGTCCCGACCGTTCAATCCCCACCGCATCAGCTTCGGCCAAAAGGAACTGCCCGTTCTCGTCGTCTCCGATAACGCCAATCGTCGAGACGGGCAGATCCGGGTCCAAGCGTTTCATGTCCACCGCAAGATTGCAGGCAGACCCGCCGCCACGTACGTCATTGGTCAGAATTTCCACAACCTCTTCTTCGGAAGGCCAGTGCGAGACCAATTTGTTATGGTCCGCGCACCATGTTCCGCCAGTGAGGATGCCCCGGCGCGAGGAATTTCCCAGCCTCATTTGGCCTCCACCATCAATATCGGATCGGTCACCTCTCGATCTGCCTCAAGCGACCGGATGGGCGTTTTCCCAGTCTTTATAAGGTGATCGTGATAAGCGACCACCGCCTCCTCAGGTGAAATGTCCCTCTCGATCACGCGTCGCATCGAGCGGACGATTTCGAGTGGATCTTCGGAAAAATAAATTTTGCGGCCGAAGAGCGCGACACGGGCGCCAAACCGCTCGCCCTGGCTTATCAACTCGAACGTGTCCCGAGCGGTGCCCGCGCTTCCACCAAGGATGCCGACGATAAGGTTCTCGGGATCGAATGCGGCCAGCTCGGCCATCGCACGTGCGCCATTGTATTGCATCTTCAGAAACAGCGGCCGATCGGCACGGGCGACGCCGGCGAGGCAGCGCACGATTGCGTCGTTGATATAGATTCCTATATCTTCACCGCCCGTATCGATTGGAAACGCCGGATTGAACACTTCCAGAAAGTACCGCATGCCGGCCGCGCTGGCCTCATCGCGGAACTGGGAATAGGCCTCCAAAGAGGCGACATCACGCTCGACATCATTGTAAAAGGTAACCGCGTAGAGCCCCAGGTCGCAAAGGGCGCGCGCCCGGTCTATTCGCGCAGTTCGAAATGGCTGCGCAGCATGGGCTCTGTAATTCGCACCACGAAAGCCCCAGATATCCGTTCCCTCGTTCAGTCGCACGGCGGGTGTAACGCCATGCGAAAGGCAATCACTCTCCGTTGCAATGGCCTCCGCCGAGGACAGTGACATCAGCATAATATCCACCAAACCAGATGCGACCATCTCTTTCATAGCTGATCGGTAGAATGACGCGGGTTTGGCAAGACCGGTTTCGCCGTCGATCCCCGTGGCGCCAGCGCCGCCGCCCATGTCGCCATCCTTGGCATCGGCAATAATAAAATCCCGGGGCCTGTAACTCCCGCTGCGGATGCGGTCCAATTTCTGGTCTAGTTTAAGCACTTTTGATGGCTCCTTGGTCTCCGAATTGGCTCGTGAGGTGTTGAGAGCCAGCGCCTGTCAAAACGGGACTGGCTCGATGTTTCGCGGATGGGTGAGGGTAATACAAGCACTTGAGCGCCCAAAATAAAAGCCCGAAGGGCACTGTCGGAAAAACATGTTGAGGCCGGGCTTGGTGGCGCGAATTTCACCTATCAGGTGATTTTCATGGTGGCCCTGATTGATCGACGCTTCTGTGTAATCGATCCAAAGGACTATACGATGTCCGACGCGGTTGCCTTCATGACCGGCGTAAAGGAGCCACCCCGGGACGCAATGGCCGCATGAGCCAGATTGGCATGCAGGTCAGACTCTGTTTGCCAATCAGTTGAGACGAGTGACCTCTGCATAAACGATGTTTCGGTTTGATCCATAATAGGTCCGAGACTTGAACTCGTTGGCCGGCAGCGCAGCATCTATAATTTCCTGCATGTCGGCCTCGTTGCGTAATATGAGGGGCCAATCCATGAATGTTTCCATGTATCCGTCGGTTTGGATTTCGTCGCTGAAATTGGCAAACATGAACATGCCGCCTGGCTTGACCAATTCCCAGCACCGCTGGAGTAGTTTTGCACCCAGCTTGGTTTGCAGATAGTCGTACAGCCCCGACGCGTAGACAAGATCAAAGCTGCCCAATTTGTATGAGCGGCGCAGCAGTCCGCGCACAGAGCCCTGTATTGGTTTAACGATATCGGCCGGATTGTTCTGCATGACAGTCACGATGCTCTGTGGATCCTGGTCCAGTGCCACCCATCGCTTCAGGTCTCCGCGGGCCAGCGCTTCGGATTTTTCCGATTCGCGCAAATGCCCACAGGCAACAGACAAGATTTCCGCTGAGTGGTTTTTGCGGCAAACGCGGTCAACATATTGAGCGAGAATATCACGCCGTTCCCGTCCAGCGACTGAGCTTGCCGCATTGCTCGTATAGGCATAGATTTCCTTGCCCAATGGCGTGGCACTATCAATAATTTCGTCTGTGCTGCTGTGTTGATAGTAGATGTCCAAGAGCGTGGCATCGCCTGAATACCCACGCGGCTTTTCAAACGACCATTTTGTGAATGGGTCCTGCAGCAGATACTTCTGCAATGGGTGTTGTTGCGCGATCGGGATCAGGAGTTTCCAGATTGCGGGACCTGCCTGGCTGCGCAAATTGTGCAGATTTTGGGCCAAGCGCTCAACGATTTTTTCTGCGGCTACACTGCGCACAAACTCGCTGTGCGCAATCTCCAGAATGATCGCCAATTGACCCTTGAAGGCGGTCAATTGGCCTGGATTTGTTTCCCGTTGTTCACCGAAGAGCGCCTGATTAGCCAATTCAGGTGTAATTGCTGACTGGTCATCGAGTTTAAATTTTGGTTTTGAAACCATGTGCGGCTCCTGCCGTATTTTACCTTGTTATCGGTCACGCGGACTACGACAGATTTAGCAAGCCAAACGTACCTGAAGCTTACGGTTTACAGGAGTTTCGCCGCCATGTTTACCTTTATTTAGCATCAAAAGTGTACAGTCCACCGAGCTATGATGGCTGACTAAAAGAGGAATGAAAATCCTTCGGGGTAATGTCCCACAAATTCTAACCGAGGCTTTCATGCTAGCTGGTATCAGCAACACAATGGACCCGAGAGCATTTCTGGCAGCACTTCAGAGCCGGCGTGATCCCAAGGTCGGCCGTCTTATGGCGATGCGGGATGCGGCGCGAAACCGCGCGTTCCTGCGCGCTGGCATGTGGATGGCTGTGCTCAGCTATGCTGCCTATGGCGTGCTTGACTGGTACCTGTTTCCGGATGTCCAGAAAGACTTGGTCGCTACCCGATTGCTTATCGGATCGGTTTTTCTGTTCATTCTGGAGTGCTGTGTCGCATCACGTATGCGACTGTTCTACTTGCAACTGATCAGTGCCACGGCGATCACCGTAGGTGCCGTTGCCTGGTTGCTTGTTGCGCGTCAAACTGTCTTCCAGGGTGACTTCGCCATCTTCTCTATATACGGATCGATTTTTATTTTGGGAACCAACCTGTATTTCAGGTTCAAGTTCTACATCTCGGTGTTCACATCACTGATCATCACGGTGTTTTATTCACTCAGTCCGTTCGGTATCCCGATGCTTGGTTTCTGGGCACAGGCTTCGCTTTCATTCTTCTTCGTGAACTGTTTTGTGCTGTCGCTCTATCTATCCTGGAGAATGGATATTGCACGTTACCGCAACTTCTTGAGTGCGCTTGAGACCAAGGTTCGGGAAAAACAAAGCAAGCAGAAGCGCCGTCGCCTTGAACTCATTGCCGAGACTGATCCGCTTACCGGTCTTGCCAACCGACGCAAGGTGGAGCGCTTGTTCAGCAAACTGATCGAGGACAATCGATCAAGTTCGGGTTTTGTTGCGGCGCTGTTGATCGATGTTGACTTTTTCAAGAGCTACAACGATTTGCTGGGTCACCAGGCTGGTGACAAATGCCTCATCGAACTGACCAAGACCTTGCAGGATGTTGCAACCAGGAATGATGCGATTGTGGGCCGCTATGGCGGTGAGGAGTTTGTTGTCATTTGTAAGAAAGATGACACCAAGTTCATCATGCAATTGACAGCAGAGTTCTGTGAGAAGATCGAAGAAATGCAAATTCCTCATCCCGGACGCAGTGACAAAGGCATGTTCGTCACAATTAGCGCCGGTGCTTCTTATTGCGCGCTGGATCAAGAGCCAGACATGTCGAAACTGATCGATGAAGCAGATCACGCGCTATACCGTGCCAAATCAGCGGGACGTGCGACTTTCCGCATCTACAATGAAACATTCCATGAGCGCGAGAACTCGAGCTTTGGCATGC
>JAHEJF010000260.1 GCA_024639025.1 Ahrensia sp.
GATGTAATCATCAGGACTTGAAACACGTGCAAAACACCTTTGGTCCAATACTCAACGGGCTCTAGTGTCCGCCAAAGGGGTAAAAAACGATTAAAGATTGAGATTTTTTATTTACAGTTCATTCACCAAACGCAGTTGGTGCGCGGAGGGCGGTCGCAAATGCACGATCCCAAGAGCCGCCGATAAAGAACTGCCTGGTCTCAGATATCACGCTCTCTTTCGCCGGCTCTACTGTTGCCGTGAGCGCGATGCCGCCGCTCTTATAGGGCGCTACGCCCTCCAACTGAACGGTGCCTTCCTCATAGTTGATTTGAGCTGACACAATCGTCGCCACACCGTCGGCTAGTGCGCCTTCAAAGTTGAGTGAGGTGAACAACTCTTCACCTTGTTCCTGATTTGAAAGGGTGAAGAACTGATTTGGACCAACACTCTCTAACAAGGTTTGAAAGCCAAACCCGACGGTCGTGCCCTCATTCATCTTGAACATCAATCGGCCTTCTGCGGTTTGCAGCATTGATCGCCAACTGCCCAGCGGCGCTTCGACATCAATCGACATCTGCGCGATGCCGAGCGGCATGGTGCTTGGCACATCGAGTGCTTGTCCAAGCATCCTTGTGTCCACACCTTGGCCAGAAAGGCTCATCAGAGCTGTGTCGCCCTTGGCCTGGTCGCGCGCGAACTGAAGTCGGGCTTGAATATTGCCGGAATAGGCGAGGGCGTCTCCAATATCGAAAATGGCCGATGTTTGGTTGATCTGGGCTGTCGCGGCAAGTTCCGACATTTCGAAGTCACCAAATTGAGCGGTCTGCGCGGAAAGGCGTAGATCGGTTTGAATCTGTGACATGAAATCAAGGTTCAGAGGCGGTTCAAATGGAGGTCGATTAGACGGAAGAGTGATGAATGCGCCCAGAAACGAAGACAGATCAAGCGAGTCGAATTCCAGCGTGCCCACAACTATATTGGGTCCTTCCTCGGAACCAGTAATTTCCAGCGCTCCTGAACCGGTGTTGTCGTCAATTGAGAGCGTAGCCTGATCAAACCTCAACCGCTGATTGGAAAGACTGGCTGCACCACTCAAAGCTAGCGAACCAATTGCGCGGCCCGGATCAATTTTGGCGCCAAGAATTTCCAGAAGTGCAGATGTTGAAGGTGTGCTGAATTCAAGCTGACCTTCGGCAAACAGCGTTTCGTAGAAATCCAAGTTGCCACTGAAGCCTATGCTGCCAAGTTCATTCTCGAGCACAAGCTCTAATTGGGTCGGTTTTCCCGCAAAAAAGGCCAGTGGCTTATCGGCGTTGAAATCAAGCGAGATTGAGTTTTCTTGCCAAGTCGCGGTGGTATCAATGTCCAGTGCACCCTCCAACTGCAGCCAATTGACAGTGCCATTGATTGTCGAAATCTCGCGCTTTGTCTGGGACGCCAAATCGTCAATGAGAATGGAACCATCAGTTATGCCGATGGCCGCCATGGCGGTTGGGAAACCATCTTCCAGCAACTTCTCGGCCTCAGCATCATTTTCAAGCTTCTGGTGTGCCAAATCGATGGCTGAACCGATGCGCCCCATGCTGTCGCGCCAATTTACAGTTCCGTCGATGTTCCGGGTCAATCGCAAATGTGGACGTGTGAGGCGTATGGCAGTGAAGCTCGGATTGGTGGACAGCAAAGTCCAAGGCGCTATATCAGCTTCAACATTTTCGACCGTCAGGATTGATTGCTGTTCATTGCCGCGCACATCCAGGGAAACATCATCAAAAACCGCTGTGGGTCCCGGGAAAAGCCGCACGGTGACATCGCCTCCGATTGTCACAGGTCGACCGGTAAAGGTGTTCATTTCGCGTTCGATTGCGCTTCGCACCAGATCAGTGGAAACCAACCACGGCGTCGCTAGAATGAGGGCGATGACAGCAATGGCGAGTGCCACCAGCAGATAGACTATGGTTTTTCGCAATCGCATGTCCATGAGTCACAGCTACCTGTATTGTTCACCAGCCCCTCAGCCAGCTTACTTTTGCTTGAAGAATATGGCCATTTTTAACGAAATACCGCCTTTTTGCACCGAGTTGCGCTCGACATGGTTAACAGCAATGCGATGATCACACCGGCTAAATTAACCATCAGCCCTTCTATCCGTGCCAAAACAGCTGCGTTAACCATGTTTTGAAAGGTGTTGTTAAGAAGCTGCGCTTAATGGTGTGTTAACAGAATTTTCGTGTCTCAAACTCCCGCCAGGTCGGCGGTCTCGTTCTACAGCAATTTATACGTCGATCCTTTGGATCGGCGTTTTTTTTGCTCAGTCGGCCAGTACCCGTGCTGGTGGAAATGTAATTTCAATTGAAGTGCCCCGACCAGGTTCCGATGCCACATCAAACTCAGCTCGGTTTGCTTCGACCAGTGCCTTGGTCAGCGGCAGACCCAATCCTGTTCCGTCACCGCCAACGCCAGCTTCATTGGCGATTTGCTGGAACGGGCGCAGTGCGGTCTCGATCTCCTTGCCTGTCATACCAATGCCGGTGTCGCTTATCCGAAGGGTTACCGACCCAGTTGCCGTGTAGTTGGTTGTCACTACGACTTGGCCACCCGAACGTGTGAATCTGATCGCATTGGTCAGAAGATTGAGCACAATCTGCTTAATGGATCGCAGGTCCGCAACGACCGAGGGCAGTTTGCTATCAAGCGATGATCGCACAATGATACGATTGCGATTGGCTTGTGGTTGAACCATGGAAATAGCATCTCCGATGGCCTCATTGAGCACCACGCCCTCAAACTCGAGCTCTTGTTCACCGGCTTCAATTTTGGAGATGTCCAGCAAATCATTCACCAAATCAAGCACATGGCGTCCCGATTTGTTAATATCGGCCAGATAATCCTTGTATCGGTGGTTGCCGATCGGCCCGAACCGTTCCTCGCTCATCAGTTCTGAAAATCCGATGATCGCATTCAGTGGCGTCCGGATTTCATGGCTTATCTTGGCCAAAAACTCTGATTTGATGGTGGATGCATCCTCGGCATGTTTCTTGGCATCTTCCAACGCCTGCTCAGTTTGTTTCCAAGGGGTAATGTCACGCAGAACAGCGCAATATCCGTTCATTGTCGGAAGTTCGCCAATGGTCATGAAAACGGGCAGGAATCCGCCATTACGTTCTCGCGCCAAAACTTCCCGCCCTTCATTGAGCAAGCTGGCAACGCTGTTGTTGGAGAAACCATCCAGATAATCCATGGCGCTGCGCTGGCTCTCATGGGCAAACAATATCGAAAATGATTTTCCGACTACATCGTCATTTGTGTAACCGAACAGCGCAGAGGCTGAGCTGTTTATCGACCGTATTGTTGCATCTTGTGCAATGATCACAACGCCGTCCGTTGCCGTGTCCAGAATGGCGCGCATTTCAGCGATTTCATCAATCGCTGCATTTTTGAAGCTCTCATTCTCATCAGAATATGGCTGATATGAAGTCTCGGAGCTCGTGGGCGCTGTATCAGGCAGGGTCGTTGGCGGCACTGCCTCAAAGGCAAACATCAACGCGTTACGTTCCTGCCAGGGTACCAATTGCAAATGGGCACGAACCGCCAGGACGTCACCGGTAGCGTCGATGAGTGCAAGACCACGCTCATCCGATTGGGACATGGGATCCAACGCAATCTCCTGATCACCAAACAGGGAAGACAAGCCAGCCTCATTGAGCGCAGAAACAGCCCTATGCCCGGTCAACTTCCAGAACGCATCATTGCCAAACAGCGCCTCTTCATCACGCACAATCAACAATGCCAGTGGCAGTGCATCAAGCTGCTCGGGTCCAAGCCCGGCGATACGGGAGGCGTTGTCTTCGGACAATTCGTTGGCCGCTGTTTTACTGTCATCATGATGGAGCTGGTCGCCTGCATCTTCTTGACTATCGTCAGCAGCCTCCAATTTGTCCTCAGTTTCGGCTTCCGCTTCGGCAGCATCTTTGCTCAGCGTCTGGCGAATTTTTTCGAACGCCTCGACTTCGTTCTCGTCCAAACCTTCCGGCGTGTCGCGTTCCGCTCGGCGTTGATCCAATGCAATGATTTTGGATTGTTCAGATTCGCGACGGACAGGCTTGATGCTGGAAGAATGCATGACCGGCACTTCGCCCTCAAACGGATCATCTTCCTGAGCGTTCTGCGCTGCATCCGCCTCTTCAACCGATGAGCTTGTGTCTGTCTCTTTGCCAAGCGAGAGGCCACGCGCAACCGGGTCCACCATTGCATCGGCCATGCGGACGATACCAAAACCCC
>JAHEJF010000261.1:0-3211 GCA_024639025.1 Ahrensia sp.
CGCGAGCATCCTCGCAATCGGCGGCTGCTTTGCCTTGCTGGGCGCAACCGATCAGGTATTGGAAATTTACCAGGATTTGCCCGTCGCTGTTGATATCCCGCGCCAGCTGTTCGAACTGCGAGTGTTTGGACTGACCACTATCGTTGTCTATTCATTTTTCAAGTTCGGCTGGGCCTATCGGCTGTTCAATTATTGCTCGATCCTTGTTGGTGCGGTGCCAATGTGCGAACAGTCCGACCATGAAACGCGCAAAAAAGCCGCGCTCGAAGCGGCAGAAATGAACATCATTGCGAGCCGCCATTTCAACGCGGGGCTGCGCGGCATTTTCTATGCGTTGGCCTATCTGGGTTGGTTTATCGGCCCGTTGACGCTTTGCTTCTCAACCGTTTTCGTGATGGCGGTTCTCACCCGCCGGAACTATTTCTCTGCTGCCCGTGCCATCGTTGCCAAAACAGATTAGCGCCTGACAATTCTATCAATGACATCTAATGCGAGATCAAAAGGTCGAGCTGCAGATTGTAGAGAATTAGGCCAATGCTCATGGCCATGCCGAGATAGCCCCATAAATGAAACCGCTTAAGCAAAGTGTCTTCATGGCGCCTGCCGATACGGGCGAGCGACAAATTGACCATGGCGAAGACGCTCAGCGTGACAATGCTTGTCACCGCCGCCAGACGCGCAATGGGAAACAGCAGCGCTAGCACGATGATCGAAATCGCGACCAGGGCCGTGGCGCGGACAGGTGTCCGGGTTTTTGCATTGACCTTTCCCAACAGTTTTGGCGCCAAGCCTTCATTGGCCATGCCATATAAAACGCGGGACGCCATGACGATTTGGATAAGAATGCCATTGACCATTGCGATGGTCGCCACCGCGGCGACAGGGCGGCCATCCAGGCCGGTCACGGCTTCGAACAAAGTGGCCATTGGAGCGTCTGAATCTAAGAGTGACTGGCGATCGGGCGCGGCAATCGCAACCAGTGAAATCGACAGATAAACCAAGACAGTAATTCCGAGCGTCCAAAATATCGCGCGCGGCAATACATGGCTCGGATTATGGGTTTCCTCGGCCATGTTCTCTATGTCTTCAAAGCCAATGAAAGCAAAGAAAGCGAGCAGGGCACCGGACAGGATGCCGGAGAGGGCAGCCAAATTGTTCGGGGCAAAGCCGGTAACGAGCCAGTGCGGGCTCTCGGCAACAAGCGGAAATCCAGCAGCCGCAACCACGACAAGAATACCCACTTCGGCGAGCGTGATTATGGCTGCAAAAAAGACGCTCTGAATCACACCGATTGCGGCGATGGCAGACAGAACCACAATCAGAAGTGTTATGATCAATTGAGCTGGCGTGTTGATAAAGACCAACAGATATCCCGAAAAAGCAATGGATATGACGGCGCTGGATATAATTGCGGTGACGACGATGCCGTATCCCGCTAATCTTGCAGCCATCGGGCCCAGCCCATTGTTGACGAACACCGCTTCGCCGCCAGCACGCGGAAATATGCGGGACAATAGCGCGTAGGACAGGCCTGTCATGCCTGCGACAATGCCCGCAATCAAGAAGCTCAAGGGCGCCTGGTCACCGGCGAGCGTAAGCACTTCACCGATGAGTGCGAAAATGCCAGCACCAATCGTCACGCCAATGCCGTAGAAGACCAACAAGGGCGTGTTGAGCGTGCGCCGCAATTTTTCCGGTTCGGACATCCTGTTGCCTCGTTTTGATCGACCGAAAATAGACTCTGTCAGCCTTTGATGGAATCGCGAAGCCTGGATTTATCCGATATTTTTGATGCCCAGATCCGCGCCAGCGTTTCAGCCCAAGACTGAAACGTTCTAACGCTGCAAAAAATCGGATGCTTTGCGGGAGATCAAACGTTGAACTTGAACAGCATCACATCGCCATCATGCACGATGTATTCCTTGCCTTCATCTCTTGCCTTGCCTGCATCCCGGGCGGCGGTTTCGCCGCCAAGCGACACGTAGTCGTCATAGGCGATGGTCTGGGCGCGGATGAAACCTTTCTCAAAGTCGGTGTGAATGACACCGGCAGCCTGGGGCGCCTTGGCACCTTTCTTGACAGTCCAGGCCCGCGATTCCTTGGGGCCTGCCGTAAAGAATGTGATCAGGTCCAATAGCGCATAGCCTTCCCGGATCAACCGGTCCAGGCCCGGTTCTTCCAGTCCCATTGCATCCATGTATTCGGCAGCCTCGTCGTCATCGAGCTGCGCAATTTCTGCTTCAATCGCCGCAGAAATCAACACGGTGCGAGCGCCTTGCTCGGCAGCCATTTTCTCGACGGCCTGGCTTTTTTCATTACCCGCGGATGCATCATCTTCAGCGACATTGCAAACATAGAGTACCGGTTTGGAAGTTAGCAGGTTCAGGCCCTTGAGGATGGTGAGATCCTCCTGTGCGATGCCATCAAGCAACAAGCGAACCGGTTTTGAATCTGTCAGAAGCGCCAGTGCCTTCTCCATCATCGGCAGGATGATTTTTGCTTCCTTGTCATTGCCCGTCACGCGCTTGCGAATTTGAACGATCCGACGCTCCAGGCCTTCCAGGTCCGCCAGCATGAGTTCGGTCTCAACGGTTTCGGCATCAGCGACCGGATCAATTCTGCCTTCGACATGAGTGACATCGTCGTCTTCAAAGCAACGCAAGACATGAACGATGGCGTCAACCTCCCGGATATTGGCAAGAAACTGGTTGCCCAGGCCTTCGCCCTTTGACGCGCCGCGCACGAGGCCAGCAATATCAACAAAATTGATCCGCGTGGGCACGATATCCTTCGAGCTGGCAATTTTTGCGATATCAAACAAGCGGTTGTCAGGCACTGCCACTTCGCCGGTATTGGGCTCAATCGTGCAAAACGGGTAGTTGGCGGCTTGTGCCGCGGCAGTTTTGGTCAACGCGTTGAAGAGAGTCGATTTGCCTACATTCGGCAGGCCGACGATGCCGCATTTAAAACCCATGACGGGAATTCCTTATTTGAAAATTGCTGGGCAGGCTTTGCCCGACACGTCGGAGTGCGTCAAGCAATGGCGGTCATAAATGGCAATATTTTGAGCCCATTGAGACCGTTACACCGTCATGCTCCATGAGATGGCTCCAGCAATGGCATTTGACAGGCGCGACATTGCCAGCGTTTCAAGCGCTCTGGTCGCCAATGTTCTTTCCGCCCTTGATCTCGATCACACGGTGCGGATACG
>JAHEJF010000261.1:3221-4251 GCA_024639025.1 Ahrensia sp.
TTTGCCTACATTCGGCAGGCCGACGATGCCGCATTTAAAACCCATGACGGGAATTCCTTATTTGAAAATTGCTGGGCAGGCTTTGCCCGACACGTCGGAGCGCGTCAAGCAGCGGCGGTCGCAATTGGCGAACTTTTAAGTCAATCGAGCCTGCTACAGCGTGATGAACCCCCAGAGATGGATTTAGCAACAGCATTTGACGCGCGCGACATTGCCAGCGTTTCAAGCGCTCTGGTTGCCAGGGTTTTTGCCGTCCTTGATTTCGATCACACGGTGCGGATACGGAATCTCGATGCCGTTGTCCTTGAGTGCGTTCCAGACAAGAAAAAGCACATCCGAAGTGTATTTGTTGTCGCCATCATCCAAGCCATTGACCCAGAACTCGACCGCAAAATCGATGCCGCTATCGCCAAAGCCGCGCAGTTCGCAGTCTGGCGGGTAGGGCTCGTCGAGCACACCTTCATGTGTCGCAACAGCTGCCTCGACGATTGCCGGTACTTTGTTGATATCGGTGTTGTAGCTGACCGAGAAGGGCGCTTCATACCTGTTGGCCGAACCGCTGTCTGAATAATTGGTCACGCGGGTGACAATGAAATCCTCGTTGGGAACAACGATCCAGCGACCATCGAACGTTTCAAGTATCGTGGCGCGGGCGCTCATTTTGACGATCTTGCCTTCTTCGCCCCCGTCAAGCGCCACGAAATCTCCGACCGTTGCCTGCCCTTCGAGCAGTAGGATGATGCCGGAAATGAAGTTGGAAGCTATCTTTTGCAAGCCAAAGCCAAGTCCGACGCCGATGGCACCGCCGAGCACTGCCAGCGCCGAAAGGCTGATGCCCATGATGTTCATCAGAAGCAGGAATGCGGCACCAAAGATGACGATCTCAAGCGCCTTGGCTGCCAGTTCCCGAGTGGCAGGACGCATTTCCTCGTTTGAGCGGATATAGTCAGAACTCTGCCGGTTTGACCAACTGCCCAGCCAGAACAGGATACCACCGGCGATGATGCCGCGTATGAGTGCCAGGACCGAG
>JAHEJF010000262.1 GCA_024639025.1 Ahrensia sp.
CACCGAACTGAAGAACCTTACGTCTGCTTACGGATTTCATGAAATAACTCGCTGGTTGAATACCGCATCCGTAAGTCAGTCAATCATGAATTCAAAGCGAGAATGAAATCCTTGATCTGTTTGGATCCAACAAAATCTTCGTCTGTGACTCTGACGCAACGGAAATCGGCCAAAAGGCCTTTTGAATTAAGGATTGATTAACTAAATGCAAGCGCTAGGTCACAACTCATTGAGCGTGGGAATGACGCGATCTGGTTGATAGTTTTTGTATTCATCGGGCTGCTCGGTCCGATTGATCCAGACGGTTTGAAACCCGAATTTTTGCGCACCGGCAACGTCCCACCGATTGGAAGACTGGAACGATATTTCGTCGGCCGGCATGTCCCAGGAATTGGTCACCATCCGGTAGACTTCCGGCGCTGTCTTGTATTGTTTTATTGCATCAACCGAAAATACATCGTCGATCATGTCGCGCAGACCACCAGAGTCAATCGCTGCGCTGAGCATTTCCGGTGAACCATTAGAAAGAATGGCAATACGCGCACCGTTGTTGCGAAGCTTTTCCAACACGGACGGGACCTCGGGGTAGGCATCCAGGGTCCAATAGGCATCCAGCAGTACCTGTCTCAGTTGGCTGTCTGCGCCCAGATCACTGGCTTCAAGCGCATAGTCGAGTGCATCTTCTGTCAAGCGCCAGAAATCAGCGTAGGAACCCATCAGACTGCGCACCCAGGAGTATTCCAACTGCTTCTGCCGCCACACTTGGCTCATCTTTGCCCCAGCGGGCCCCAGTGCATCCGAATGCTTTCGAACAGCAGCATGCACATCGAGCAATGTGCCATACGCATCAAATACATAAGCTGATGCCGTCATGTTAAAATACTTCCCATGGCTCCACACTGTTCAGCAATGGCTTTTGCGTCAAGTGTCGTCGCAGTTCAAATGCAAGATTTCCCTTTGCCTGTGGATTTGGCCATTGACGAAACCCTCAAAATATCTGACTTCTGGCCACAAAAAGGGAGAATGACATGGCCGTCGACACCACTGCACAAAGCCTGACCTGGACTTATCTGGATGGTGATTGGCACGAGGGCAACGTCCCGATCATGCGCGCCCGGACCCATGCTCTCTGGTTGGGTTCCTCTGTGTTTGATGGCGCGCGCTGGTTCGAAGGTGTGGCGCCCGATTTGGATTTGCACAGTGAGCGTGTCAACCGTTCGGCGCGCGCACTGGGCCTTGAGCCAACTATGTCGACAGAGCAGATCGTCGAGTTGACAAAAGAAGGCTTGAAGAAATTTGACGGCAACACGGCTGTCTATATCAGGCCGATGTACTGGGCAGAGCATGGCGGTTATATGAGCGTTCCTGCTGATCCGACTTCAACTCGGTTTTCGCTCAGTCTGTTTGAAGTGCCCATGATCGCATCCAATGGATTCTCGGTTACACTTTCGCCGTTCCGCCGACCCTCGATGGAATGCATGCCCACAGATGCTAAGGCTGGGTGTTTGTATCCCAACAATGGACGCGCAATCATGGAGGCCAAACAAAGAGGCTTTGACAATTGCCTGACGCGCGATCTGTTGGGCAATGTCTGCGAAACCGGCACGTCAAACATCTTCCTGGTCAAAGATGGCCAGGTGTCCACGCCTGCGGCCAATGGATCCTTCCTTGCAGGCATCACGCGCGCCCGTGTTATGGATTTGCTCCTGGGCTATGGTTTCAAGACCAAGGAGCAAACGATCTCCATGGAAGATGTGCTGCAGGCTGACGAGATTTTTTCAACGGGCAATCACTCAAAAGTGGTGCCGATCATCAGGGTTGAGGATCGAGACCTCCAGGCGGGTCCAATCGGCAAAAAGGCAAAGGAACTGTATTGGGAATGGGCGCATGATACGCGCTGAGCCAGTGAGTTTCAGCCATTGTTGAAATGCTGACAAAGGGTCTGGAACATCGATTATGGCGCCAGTCTTATTGCCAAGGTGCCATTGAATCCCACCATGCTCTGGTAGATCTGAACCAATATTTCTAGTCATTGGCGGCGAATATTGTTGTCGAAAAGCGTTGATCTGCCTATGTAAGTGATGAGGATGCCGTATGACGGCAGATCAAAACAAAATTTCCAAGATCAGAGGACACAAAAATGGCCTTCACGCTTCCAGAACTACCTTATGCCTATGACGCGCTAGCTCCTTACATGTCAGCTGAAACACTAGAGTTTCACCATGACAAACATCACAATGCCTATG
The DNA here is from genome assembly GCA_024639025.1 of Ahrensia sp. GTDB lineage: Bacteria > Pseudomonadota > Alphaproteobacteria > Rhizobiales > Rhizobiaceae > Ahrensia. Next base: position 2,247 of record JAHEJF010000262.1, read on the forward strand.
TTGTGAAAGGCAATGAACTTGCAGAAGCTGCGGGCATGGCGGATTTGTCACTGGAAGAGATTGTCAAGCAATCCTTTGGCAGCAATGCCGGCCTCTTCAACAATGCCGGCCAACATTACAACCATATCCATTTTTGGAACTGGATGAAGAAAGATGGCGGCGGCACCAAGCTGCCTGGAAAGATCCAGTCGGCGATTGACAGCGATCTGGGCGGTTATGACAAGTTCCGCGCTGACCTGATTGCCGCTGGTGTTGGCCAGTTCGGTTCAGGTTGGGCATGGCTTGCGGTAAAGGACGGCAAGCTTGAGATCATGAAAACACCCAATGGTGAGAATCCGCTTGTGCATGGTGCCAGCCCCATTTTGGGCGTGGATGTTTGGGAACACTCCTATTACATCGACTACCGCAATGCGCGTCCCAAATATCTCGAAGCCTTTATCGACAACATGATCAACTGGGAATATGTCGAGCAAATGCATGAAGCGGCAACCAGCTAAAGCATTTCAGCTTCTCAGCTGTAGTTGACTGATAAGAAGTTTGAACCCGGCCATGCGCCGGGTTTTTCCTGCATGACACAATTTTGAACAAGTTTAACTTGACCAGAGCGGCGCATGCCGACTTAATCGCCACATTCACCAACAATCGGAGTGCGAAATGATCCTCAGAAAAATTGCGATTGCCGTTGGCGTAGTGTCCGTAGCAGCGACCTGCGCATTTGCACAGGATCCCATTCAAACACGACAAGCGGCCATGAAGTTTGTTGGTGGGGCTGCGAAACAAGCGGGTGGGATGCTGAAAGGTGAAAAGCCGTATGATGCAGAGGTTGCTTTGGCCGCGCTCACAAAGATGAATGAAGTCGCTTCTGTGTTTGCCAACTATTTCCCCGAGGGTTCAGAGACCGGCGGTGAAACCACAGTTAGCCCGAAAATCTGGGAAGACATGGCAGGCTTTCAGGCTGCCGTTGCAAAATTTGAGGCCGATACCGCGGCAGCCGTGGCAGCCGCGCCCGCTGATCTCGACGCGTTCAAGGCAGCATTTGGTGCAGTTGGCGCCAATTGCGGCACTTGTCACAAAGCCTATCGCGTGTCGAAAAACTAGGCGGTGCGATGTTAAAGCGGCTCTTTCTGCTGGGTTTGGTTCTTGCGCCAATCGGCGCTGTCATATTTTGGTTTTTGACGGCGCCCAACAATCTGGATGCCCAAGCATTTGCGAGCGCTGAATCCCATTCGATTGATCTGGACAATGGAGAGAACCTGTTTTGGGCGGGCGGTTGCGCCTCCTGCCATGCCGCACCTGAATCCACTGGCGAAGACAAACTGATCCTTTCTGGCGGTTTGGTTCTCGAAACTGAATTCGGTGGATTTGCCGCGCCCAACATCTCATCCGATATTGAGAATGGCATTGGTTCATGGACGTTTGAAGAATTTGCCAATGCAATGAAACAGGGCATATCGCCCGAGGGCAAACACTACTATCCGGCTTTCCCCTTTGCCTCCTACACGCATATGACCATGACCGATTTGGCCGACCTTTTCGCATTTATGCAGAGCCTGCCTGCGTCGACCCAAGCAAGTGTTCCATCCAGCGTTGCATTTCCGTTCAATGTGCGTCGTGGATTGGGGTTGTGGAAACACCTCTATCTAGACGACACACCGATCGTTGCCGACCAGGATTTGGGCGGTGATGAAATACTAGTGCGCGGTCGCTATCTGGTTGAAGGGCCCGGCCATTGCGGCGAGTGTCATACGCCCCGAAGCTTGGCCGGTGGCATGCAGCGCGCAAACTGGTTGCAGGGAGCTCCATCTCCTGAAGGCAAGGGTCGTATTCCCAATATCACAAACGGTGCAGATGGCCTGTCAGATTGGGCAGAATCCGATATTGCCTATGCGCTGGAAACCGGTTTCACGCCTGAATTTGACTCGCTTGGCAGCTCAATGGCTGACGTTGTGTCAAACTATGCGAATGTCGCATCCAGCGACAG
>JAHEJF010000263.1 GCA_024639025.1 Ahrensia sp.
CCGGACCCAGAGTGTTTTGATTTGCGCCATACCCTTGGCGACCATATCGGCATCGACATGAACAACATTGTTGCCGGTCCCGGGATTGACGGGCTGCTCGGCTACATCGTGCGCATATTTTCTTCGCCCGGCGACACAATCGTCACATCATTGGGCGCCTATCCCACCTTCAACTACCATGTTGCCGGCAATGATCGCCGCCTGCACACCGTGCCTTACGTCAATGACAGGGAAGATCTGATTGGACTTCTGGATGCGGCTCAAAAGCTTCGCCCCGCTATCCTCTATCTGTCCAATCCCGACAATCCGATGGGAACCTGGTGGCCGCAAGAGAAAATTACAGAATTCGTTGCCGCCCTGCCCGATCAGACGCTCCTCATTCTTGATGAAGCCTATGGAGAAACGGCCCGGGCGGACACCTTGCCGCCGATCGATTTGACGCAACCCAATCTGCTCAGAATGCGCACCTTCTCCAAGGCTTATGGACTGGCGGGATTGCGCTGCGGATACGCGTTTGGACATCGGGATCTGATTGCACCCTTTGAAAAGATACGGGACCATTTCGGTGTGAATGTCATGGCGCAAAAGGCAGCCATTGCCGCACTTGCAGACCAGAGTTGGCTGGCCACGACCGTCGGGAAGATCGCGGATGCCCGCTCACGCATTGCACAGATTGCAGTTGGTCTGTCTCTTCAACCTATTGATTCTGCAACTAATTTTGTAACCATCGATTGCGGCCAAGATGGCGCGTTTGCACTCGATGTCCTGAACAGCTTGATGAACCGCGGCGTCTTTGTGCGCAAACCCATGGCGCCCGAATTGGACAGATGCATCCGCGTTTCGGCCGGACGCCCGGAGGAGTTGGATGTATTTGAACACGCCTTGAGCGAAACGCTTGATGAGTTAAACCAAGGTCCACACCCAAATAAAAATTGAGCTGCAATGTGTATCAGCATTCAGCGAGGGGCGAATAGGAGCGCTTGTTGACCAATGCACAGATTGCATCATGATTGACCAACCAATTTTCTGGAGCACGACGATTGTCGGATAAATCCCCAAAATCGAGCATGGAACACATCACTACGGCTGCAGAGAGCAAACACTCGCTGATCGAAGACGTATTTGCGATCGCAATCGGTACGATCAGTGTGTCTGTCGGTGTCTATTTGTTTCAGCAGGCAGAGCTTATGCTGGGCGGTGTCGCCGGCATTGCACTGCTCGCCAATTACGTTACTGGCTGGAAATTCGGCTTGCTGTTCTTTGTTATCAACATTCCGTTTTACTTCTTTGGAATTGGCGGCATGGGCTGGCGCTATATTGTGCGCACATTTTGCGCCGTAGCAGGCATGTCCCTACTCGTGCCTGCGCTGCCAGGTCTGCTGGTTATCACGACCATTCATCCCGGTTTTGCCAGCCTGGCAGGCGGTAGCATGATCGGCCTTGGTCTTCTGGTTTTATTTCGCCATGGCGCCGGGCTGGGCGGCATCAACATCCTGGTCTACTGGCTCCAGAACAAGCACAATTTTCGTGCAGGCTATGTGCAGCTTGGCATCGATGCCCTCATCCTGACCGCTGCTGCATTTGTTATCGATATTGAGCAGTTGCTCTGGTCAATCGCGGGGGCCATCATTTTCAACTTGATCCTGGGCGTCAACCACAAGCCCGGACGCTATATGGGCGCCAGTTGACCTACAACCAGTTCAGAAAAGCAAAACCGCATTTGGCCATCCCCAGCCAAATGCGGTTTCTATCAGCTTGGTGCCCCCACCCCGGCTGAAATCGGTCACGGTTCCGCAGGAATTCGCCTGCGCTTTGCTGTTAAACCTAGTGCTGTGTCATCCACTCGCGCGCTGCACGCAGCGCCGATGCCAGTTCGGTCTTTGACATGAAGTCTGAAATCTCTGTGCGAAGTTGCGCTGCCTTGGCCGAGCCCTTGATGGCTGCAATATTCAACCATTTATGCGCTTCAACCAAATCCACATCACAATCACGACCTGTTGCTGCAACCAGTCCCATCTCAAAGAGGATATCGGCTGTAACACCACCACCCATTGCCGCCATATCAGGTGAGTTAATCTCGAAACGTGCCATCTTTTCAGTCCCTTGTATAATTCCGTGTCGTCAGTTGTATGTGGCGTTCATCACCACTGCTTGTTGTGGGTCCACCATGACGGCAATCCTTGAATCCGAACCTAAAAAGCGTCCTTAATTTTGGGCAAACGCAACTAAAATGCTTTATAAATTTGTCTTATTGTTAAGCAGTCAACATATTGTTTTTAAACAATATAATCGTAAATTTGCAGATTATAAACCATGCAGCGCGCAACCATTTGTTCACCGTGGCTGCGACACGCACGAAAAAACCAAATTAAATTTGAAGCGCATTTTATGAATTTTGGCGCGAATTCCAGCCACCGGACTTGATCATTGCACCGGAAAAGGTTACGAGGCGTTCATAAGCTTACTTTTACGTACGCGTCAATCAAACATCTGGTCGCCCTTTGAGTGATCCACGGCATGGGGGCGCCGCCACTGACAGCCTTATCGGGAGCATATTCATGAAAAGAACATTTTTGGCCGCGGCAGCAGCAGCTGCACTATTGGCCACACCCACCTTTGCGGCAGACATTGAAGGCGCATGGAAGACCGCCAGCGGCGCAAACGCTCAAATCTCAAAATGTGGCGGTTCGTTTTGCATCAAACTGACATCTGGCGAATATGTCGGCAAACAAATCGGAAAACTGAAAGCAAACGGAAAGCGCTACAGCGGTACAATCACCGATCCGCGCGATGACAAGACATATGCCGGCCATGCAACAATTTCTGGTTCATCCATGAAAATGAAAGGCTGCGCATTGAAAATCTTTTGCAAAACGCAGACCTGGAACAAGCTCTAAGATTGCTACCAGTCGGTCACTTGGAGCTTACCGCGCCTTCTGGCCAAACAACACACTTTGGGCCGCATCATTGCCCACAATATTGGATTTCTGATCCAGTTGTTGGGCGACCGCCATGCCCCGCTCAACAGCGGGGCGTGCTCTCACCGCAGCATACCAGCGTTTCAGATTGGGAAAATCGTCAAGGTTCTGCGCCTGTCGCTCGTGCCGGGATATCCATCCGATGCAGGCAATATCGGCAATGGTGTATTGATCCGCCGCCAACCATTGCCTGCCTTCCAGTCGCTTGTTCATGACGCCGTAGAGTCGGTTGCATTCGTTGGTGTAGCGGGCAATCGCATAGTCAATCTGATCAGGCGCATAAAGCCTGAAATGGTGAGCCTGGCCAGCCATGGGTCCCAAACCGCCCATCTGCCACATCAACCATTCTTCGACCTCGACACGCATCCGTTCGTCGGTCGGATAGAGCTTTCCGGTTTTGCGCCCCAGATACTGCAGTATGGCCCCTGACTCAAAAACCGAAATCGGTGCGCCGTCAGGACCATCCGGATCGATGATTGCCGGCATCCGGTTATTGGGCGCAATCTTCAGAAATTCAGATGCGAATTGGTCGCCTTTGCCGATATTGATGAACTTGACCTTGTATGGCAGCGCTAGTTCCTCCAGCGCGATGGAAATCTTCCAACCATTGGGCGTGGGCCAGTAAAACAGCTCGATCGGCTTTGACATGAAACGTTCCTCATTTCTGGCTGTATGATGAGCATCGAGCCCGCAAATGCAATCGCTGGGGACACAACAAATCAAGGAACGTTTTGAACCTGAACGGAATCTGAACGTCACTCTCAGCAATGGTTCAGTGGCAGCCAGGCATATTCTCTACAACGAAAGGGAAAGACCATGCTTGCACGCCGCTTCACCATTGTCTGTTTGATCGCAACACTATTTGCCATGGGCATGATCGCGCTGATCGAGCAAAGCACACGCCCAGCCTATTCCCTGATTATTGATAACAGCCTGCCTTGTGTCACCAACATCGCACAACGCTGCGCAACCAAATAAGTAGAGCCAGAGACATGATCAACGCCTATCACAAAAGCAAAATCCTCCGCCCGTCGCTCCGCGCCGCAATTCTGGTCGCCATGTTTGTTGGCCCCTTCGCGGGATTTGCCGTTGCCGCATCGAACGCCAATGCAATACAAAACAATGGAGCAGGGTTTGTTCTTTATGTATCGTTGATGCGCAATTAGAGACTGCAAAACTGGTCCAAACTCAATTGACTGTCATATTTGCTGGTCTATAAACGGCCATGAAAACAGAAAACAAAAC
>JAHEJF010000264.1 GCA_024639025.1 Ahrensia sp.
TCCCATTCAGGAGAAACTGAACCGCATTCTTCGTCGAGTAATTGCCGCCTCACTGCTTAAGGCGCTCGGTTCAACTTCCCTGTCGTCGGATCCGACTGATTCATCGTGATCCGCTACGTCAGTATGCAGGAAATCGTCATTTTCTGTCAATGAGGCTTTGCTATTAGTTTCGGTTGAAAATGTAGCGCCTTCTTCTTCGCTGGTAAGCTCAGTATCCTCTGACCCTTCAACCACAGAGGGTTTTGCCTCAGCGACTTCATCTGCTGCGGCCTCTGCCCCGGAACCATCCTCGCCCGCAAATTTTGTTTCCATTTCAGCTTGTTCAGCCAGTTTTTCGATATGTTTCAGCATGCCCTTGCCAACTTGGTAGGTGGTCTGGATACCCTCAAAAACCGTCGCGGCATCGGTGAAATCCTCACCATATTCGACCAGTCCATCCACATTGGCGAGAGTTGGATTGAGGGTCCAAAGACGCCTTAAAGCACGTCTTCTCAGTCGCTCGGGAACAACAGACCGCAGAAACGGCTTGAAATCGTCGCCTTCTTCCAGTTCATCCGGATTAGGAAGCTCCAACTCTTCGTACACTTCCTCATCTGTCATTTCTTCCAGCGAGGCTGCTTTTTCCAACGCATCCTGTTCTTCGCGTTCCGCTTCTTCTCTTTCCTCTGCTTCGCGAACAGCGGCCTTGCGCCGGCTCCAAAAATCGTTCCCTGTTTTCTTGGTCAATGCATCTGACCCTTACGTCTCGAGCCGGGAGCCCGGTAAACATCGCTCAGCTGGTTAATCCGAGCGTCACCTTTTCCGTCCTCTTCAAGATCAACGCGTTTTTTGTCACGTTTGCGCTTTACAAATTCTTCCTCCACGTGATGGCGCTCGATAAATTCATGTATCCATGCAACAAGACCAGGTGGCATTGGCACTTTTTCGACGATCTCCTCACCGGTATCGGCATAGTCCTGTCCCTCATAAGGCGAGGCAGTAACCATCAGGACATCCAAAGGATGGTCTGAAGCAGGCTCCTCATTTTCCCGCAATATCACGTAAACGGACGGTATGGTCTCCGACAATGCTGTCAGGTAAGCCTCCGTATCCGAACGAAAGAGTTCCAGATCAACGGTTGCGGCGTGAAATTCCACCGCGTCATCTTCTTGTCTGAGCACTTTCCAGTTTTCCGGTGCAGCACCAGGCAGAACCGATACGGGCTTCCATACCCATTTGGCCCAGCGGGTAGCACCCGGAAGACGTCTGATGATCACCCCTAATGGCATGGATTGTGAGTTGGCGGTGGCCAAGTTCTGTCTTTCCTTTCCGACGGTCGATTTGACAGATGTATAGAATGCTTGTCGCTCGTTTTTTTACGCCCTAGTATATCTGCCATGAACAAACCATCCAAGAAGAATTTGCTCGTCTGCGATTGTATAGGCACCCAGTCGATTGACGCGGAAGCTATAGGGAATGCGTTGGACGTCTCAGTTTTGAAGGTCTGTAATACGCTATGTACGACACAATTGGCCATCGCTGAAAAGGCAATCCTTTCAGGCAATGCGATGATTGCTTGCCAGCAGGAGCGTCATGTCTTTGAGGAACTGGCCGATGACATGGGTGTCGATCAGCCGGTGTTCGTTGATATACGCGATCGAGCAGGATGGAGCGAAGACAAGCGTTCGCCCACCGGCAAAATGGCCGCCCTGATCGCTGATGCCACATTGGCCATTCCGGCAACCAAGACCGTAGATGTTGAATCTTCGGGAATCTGTCTGATCATCGGCGAGGCCAATATCGCATTTTCCGCTGCGCAGCATCTCAAGGAAGCGCTGGCCGTTACTGTTCTGTTGTCGCCAGACGCTGATCCGGGCACCGGCACCGAACGCGGATATGATGTTGTTTACGGCAAGTTGGCATCTGCAACCGGGGCGCTTGGAAACTTCAATATCAAGATAGACGCGTTTCAAGAGCGCATCCCTGGCGGGCGCGGGGTGCCCGCTTTCACCGAGCCAAAAGATGGCGCGGCTTCAAACTGTGATATTGTGCTTGATCTATCTGGTGGCAATCCGCTTTTTTCAGCACATGAAAAGCGCGAGGGGTATCTGCGCGCCGACCCAAAGAGTGCTGAAGCGAAGTTGTCAGCGATTCTGGAAGCCATCCAGCTTAAGGGAACTTTTGAGAAGCCTCTTTATGTTCGTTTGGACGAGCCGCTTTGTGCCCACTCTCGGGCACAGAAAACAGGATGTACCCGCTGCCTTGATTTATGCCCGACCGGTGCGATCTCGCCAGCTGGTGAGCATGTGGCCGTGGACCCGATGGTGTGTGCCGGATGCGGCATGTGTTCCGCTGTGTGTCCCTCTGGCGCGATCTCGTATGACGCCCCACCGGTATCGGCAATTTTCAAGCGGATGGAAAATCTTGCGACAACCTTCCGCAAATTGTCAAAGGATGCGCCTCGGCTTCTGATCCATGATGAAACCTTCGGAGCAGAGCTCATTCGGCTATCTGCCCGATACGGCAAAGGACTGCCGGTTGATGTAATTCCGATGGCAGTCCCAGCTCTTGCAGTCTTTGGACACGCGGAGATGCTGGCAGCTCTCGGATCGGGATTTGCGAGCGTTTGTGTGCTTGTCTCTCCGACTACTGAACAGGAGGGGCTGCCACTACAGGTCGAGATAGCCAATGCAATCTCAGGACGTGAGGCGATATCAGTTTTTGAGCCTTCCGAACCTGACGCACTGGACGGCTTTCTTTGGGATGGCGCGAATGGCGTTAGCGTTGCGCAACCTGTCCTTCCTCTGGGCACACGCCGTCAGGTAACACGCTTGAGCGCAAAGGCTCTGAACGAACCTGACGCGGTCATCAGATTGCCGGCTGGCGCGCCCTATGGATCTGTCGATCTGAACACGGAAGCCTGTACTCTTTGCCTGTCCTGCGTTTCGCTGTGCCCATCGGGTGCATTGACCGAGAATCCTGACCTGCCGCAATTGCGGTTCCAGGAAGATGCCTGTTTGCAATGTGGCATATGTGTCAATATCTGCCCCGAAAAGGCGGTTACTTTGGAACCTCGATTGAATCTTGCTGACGAAGCACTATCGCAGGTGGTGCTTCACGAGGAAGAACCTTTTGCTTGCATCAATTGTGGAGCATTATTTGGTGTTCGATCAACGGTCTTGAGGATCACCGAACAATTGGCAGGAAAGCACTCAATGTTTGCCGATGATAACGCTGCGCGAATGATCCAGATGTGCGATAATTGTCGCGTCAATGCGAATTTTCATTCTGAGAATAATCCGCTTTCATCCGGTGAACGACCCAAGGTTAGGACAACTGCCGATTATCAGCAGTCCAAACGGCGTGACCACTGACTTGGCGTGTTCATTGTTCCTGCTTACTGAAGCTTGAGCGGACTACCAAGATCCGCTGGTTCCATTTCCGAAACATAGGCCAATATGGCCTTGATGTCTTTAAGGGTGACCGTTATCGGAACAATTGGTGAGGGACGTGATTTATCGAACGGCTCCGTCACATCCTCAACGATTGTGAAAGCAGGATGTGGGCGCAATACAAAAAACGCCTCAAAACGATCGTTCCAGTCGGGAAAACCGCGCAACAGGGCAAAGGACGGTGTCGATCCGATCGTGGTCAACCGGGTCTTCTCGTTGACCATGTGGCATCGGCCGCAATGGCGTACTGCCAGCGCTTCGCCAACTACAGCATCGCCGCTGATTTTGGGCGCCACCGCACGCTCTCTTGCTATGGCTGCCGGTAGAAAGGCTTGTTCGCCGTCGACCTTAAAGGAAGCAATGGTTTTTTGGCCCACAGAACCGGCAAGCCATTCTTCAAATCGCTTCGCGGCGGCAGTCCCAGTACCATCGACAACTTCGATGTACCAGTCACGCTGCAAACCTGAAAAAACCAGTCGTCCTTTTTCGGCACGATTCAAACGGGCAACCGCTGCCGATTCGTCATCCACGATTTCAACACGGACGGCATGTTTTAGGGAAAACCGGGGTACAAAGAATTTGAGCAATCCGCTGTCCACCAGTTCTGGCGGCGCACTCAAACTGAAACTGCGGTCATCGGCATGACTCACCTTGCCGACGCTAATGAGCGCTGCAATGAGAGCTAGACTGAAAATAATTGCTCTGTGAATGGGAATAACACTGCCTCCACCACCTCTGGCAATACCCGAACACTAGGCCTATATA
>JAHEJF010000265.1 GCA_024639025.1 Ahrensia sp.
GGCTTTGAGGAAGGCGCCAACTCGAAACCCGGACATTTTGTTCTCGAGAAGGCATTTGTCGGCGAAACCGAAAGTGCCTGACAGCAAATCATTCGTGCCAATTGTACGATTTCACTGATCCATCGACACGACATGCCGCAAAAGTGCCTTTTGCGTGAGGAATAAAAGCGATATTCAAATATCGCTAATTCGATTACGGGATTCAGGCTTTGGTAGACAGGGTAGTCATTGTTGGCGGCAGCCACGCCGGTGTGTCGGTTGCAGACCATTTGCGGAAAGATGGTTTTTCCGGTGCCATCTCCATGATTTGCGCTGAAAACGAATTGCCCTATCAACGTCCACCCCTGTCCAAGGCCTATATGGCGGGCGATATGACTCTGGAGCGCCTGCATCTGCGTCCTGCACAGTGGTACGAGGACAACAAGATTGATCTGCGTCTGGGCGTAACTGCAACCTCGATCAATCGTAGTGCGCAATTGCTGCACGTTTCCGAGGGCGAGCCGGTCGCCTATGATGCGCTTGTGCTTGCAACCGGCGCTACGCCTCGCACACTTCCGGAAAATGTCGGCGGCAATCTGAAAAATGTTCATGTAATGCGCGATTTGGCTGACGCCCATTCGCTGATGGCAAAGATGAAAAGCGGTGCCGATCTTGTCGTGATCGGTGGCGGTTACATCGGTCTTGAAGCAGCTGCTGAAGCTGCAAAGAAGGAACTGCATGTAACGGTCGTTGAAGCCGCTGACCGCATCTTGCGGCGCGTTGCCAGCGCCGAAACGTCCGATGTGTTCCGCGCACTGCATGAGCGGCATGGCGTGACCATTCTGGAAAACACTCAGATCGCCTCCATTACTGCCGATGAAAGTGGCGCTTGCCGGAACGTGGTGCTTGCCACCGGGCAAGAAATCCGAGCCAACATCGTGATTGTGGGCATTGGAATTGCACCAAATGTCGATCTCGCCCTGGGTGCCGAATTATTGGTGGATGGCGGTATCGTGGTCGATCAGCATGGGCGGACGACTGATCCGAATATTTATGCCTGCGGCGATTGTACCAAGCTGCCCTTTGGCGGCGAACGTATTCGCCTGGAGTCGGTGCAAAACGCCAATGATCAGGGGGCTGTGGTTGCAGGGCACATTGCGGGGCATGACGTTGCTTACAATCCCGAGCCATGGTTCTGGTCTGATCAGTATGACATGAAATTGCAGATCGCCGGCCTTAATCGCGGTTATGACAAGATTGTCACAAGGGCAGGCAAACGCCAGGGAAGCATGTCGCATTTCTATTTCGCAAAAGGCAAATTCATTGCCGTTGACTGCATGAATGACGGCGCTGTCTACGCGCTGTCCAGAAGGCTCCTCGCTGCTGGCACACCGCTTACGCCCGAACAAGTCGCTGACAAGGAATTTGATTTAAAATCATTGCTTTAGACTCTGTCAGCCTCTGATGGACTCGCGGCACCCGATCTATCCAATATTTTCAATGCCCAAATCCGCACCAGCGTTTCAGTTGAAGACTGAAACGCTCCAGTACGATCTGATATCGAATTGATTCAATCAGACCGGACAGCGCGATTCCATCACAGCGTGCCAGTCGCCAGCGTCACTCGATGGTGTAGGCCGGCAGGGACTTGAACGCATTCCTGAGCGCATCACCCCACCCTTCAGAGATCATTTGATAGTAATCATTGTCTTCTTCAATGCGGGTTTGGCTCGACACCCTGAACTCGTCATTCTTATAGGTTTGCAGATCAAGCGGCATGCCAACGGACAGGTTGGCCTTGATGGTCGAATCGAACGAAACCATCAACAGCTTTGCAGCATCTTCAAAGCTCATATCCGGATCATAGGCACGCACCAAGATGGGTTTCCCGTACTTGGCTTCTCCGATCTGGAAAAAAGGCGTCTCCTCGGTAATCTCGACAAAATTGCCTTCCGGGTAGACCAGGAACAGGGTGGGTCCGCTACCTTTGATCTGGCCGCCCAATATGACTGACGCGCGAAACTCGGAACTGGAATTCTGTCCCGTTGGCGCACTGAGGGCAATGACCTCCTTGAGTGTTGCGCCGACAACGCGTGCCACCTGAAACATGGAAGGTTCGTCGAGTATGGTTGGAGCACGGTCGACCGTTGCCTTGGATCGTTCTTCCAACATGCTGATCAAGGTTTGTGTCGTGGCGAGATTACCCGCGGTCATAAGCGTTATGACCCGATCACCAGGCACCTCCCAGGTGAACATTTTTCTGGTCTTGGAAAAATGATCAACTCCCGCATTGGTGCGGGTATCCGACATAAAGACCAGCCCTTTGTTCAATCGCAGGCCCACGCAATAAGTCATCGAATTATCCAGCTCATAGAATCTTTGCCATGCAATTCGAGTGTTTTACTGCTGTACTTGCAACGACACAATCATGGATTCGTTGGCATTACCCTGTCGCACACCGGAAATTGGTGCCGCTTCAAGCGAATCGAGGCCTGTTGCCAACCTTACATAACGCTCATCGGGAGAAATACCATTGGAAACATCAAATCCAACCCAGCCCAATCCATCCAGATGCGCCTCAGCCCAGGCATGACTGGCGTCCTGTTCAATCCGATCATTCATCATCAAATAACCGCTGACATAGCGCGCTGGTATTCCGACAAGCCGAGCTACCGAGATAAAGATCTGCGCGTGATCCTGACAGACACCACCACCCCCAAGAAGCGCCTCTTCAGCTGTTGTTCCGGTAAAAGTATTGGCTTCTCCATAAGGAACAGCTTTCAAAATCTCGGACGACAGGGCGTGTAATTTTGCGACCTCATCGTCCGAACCACTCAAAGTCTTCGCAAGCATACGAACATTTTTGCCTGGTGCTGTTCGTTCAGTTTGCTGCTGAAACAGCCACAGTGGCGCTTTGCCGTAGACGCGACCCAGCACACCGGCCGTATCATTGGTTTCCACCTCGCCATGTGCCGTGAATTTTACCTGTGTGACACCTGGTGTCGCCTGGACCAAGGTCGTCTGGTTCTTGTGTTGATCAAGATAGGAAAGTTCGGCCTCGCCGCCTTCAATATCCAAGTGCCAATTATGTACGGTCTGCTGGCTATTTGTGATGGGTGTCAATCGCACTTGTTGCAGTGCGTAGCCCACAGGCTCATCATAGTCATAGGTCGTTGTGTGGGTTATCCTGAGTTTCACGCCGTCACCTACCCGTTAAACCTGTAGTCTGCCTCGATCTGTTGGGCAATTGCATTATTGTCACTAATGAAATCGCCAATGAACTGGTGCAAACCAATATCAAAAATTCCATTGATATCCTGATCGCTCAGCGTGGCGCGCAGGTTATCAGCCATTTCATGGCTCTTTTCTCTGGTGCCATAATCCTTGGCCAGATAGCCGAGGCTGGAGACGAGATTCTTGACGCTGAATGACAGGGATCGAGGGAACCTGCTGTCCAGTATCAGAAAGTCTGCAATTGCCGGTGCGGTCATATCGTCGTCACTTATCCAGCGGAAGGAGCGGTGTGCAGAAACCGACCGCAAGACGGTTTCCCATTGCACGTTGTCGAGCGAAGAACCCACAAAACTGGCGGTTGGCAGAAGCGTATAATACTTCACATCGATAATACGTGCCGTGTTGTCAGCACGTTCAATCGATGTGCCGATCTGGGTGAAATCATAGATGTCATTGCGCAGCAATGTTCCGTGCACCGCTCCACGAACCAGGGCACTCTGCTGACGGATCGTTCCCAAAATGGCCGGAAGTTCGGTTTCCCTGACCGGGCGTTTGAGCGCTTCCTTCAACGTCATCCAGTTATCGTTAACAGCCTCCCACACCTCCGTTGTGAGCGCAGTACGCACCAAGCGTGCATTAGTGCGGGCATTTTCGATGACTGACATCACACTAGAAGGATTGGACCGATCACGCAGCAGATAGTCGATGACCTGGGGCGCATTAAAGCTGTCATAAGTTGCAGAGTAACCCGCTGTAACACCAGCGGTGGTGACCACCGATTCCCATTCGGACTCGCTATCAGTCGAGCGGGTCAGCGCAATGCGAAATCCGGCTTCGACCAATCGAGCCGTGTTTTCGCTTCGTTCGAGGTAGCGGAACATCCAATAAAGGCCGCCAGCCGTTTTACCCAGCACCGCTTAATCCTCCAAAACCCAAGTATCTTTGGTTCCGCCGCCCTGGCTGGAAT
>JAHEJF010000010.1:0-4396 GCA_024639025.1 Ahrensia sp.
ATGGATTGGCTGGTTCTCTTCATGATTGGTGTTGGACAGAAAGACAGATGACAGGCGGTCAAAGGAAAGCACACCATCGGGCTTTGGATAGGCAATGGGTTTGTGTTTGGACGCAGGCTCCGCCGATGCAGCATCGGTCTTGCCGTGGCTCATGGTACCCAAAGGAGACCAACCGCCGGTGATCTGATTGATCCACATGTCGATGCCGCCAATGCCAACGCCGAGCGCCGTGCCAAATCTTGACCAAAGCGGCTTCACATTGCGGACTCTCTTCAAGTCCTTGCCGATCTCGCTGTCACGCCATTCGTTCTCGTAGGCGACCAGAGCGTCATCGCTGCTTTTGCCCGCCGCCAGGGCTTCGATAACTTTTTCAGCTGCCATAATGCCGGACAGAATGGCATTGTGCGATCCCTTGATCCGCGGCACGTTCACAAAACCGGCTGAACAACCGATGAGTGCTCCGCCGGGAAACGACACTTTTGGCACCGACTGCCATCCGCCTTCGGTGATGGCACGCGCGCCATAAGATATGCGTTTGCCCCCCTCGAAAGTCTCTGCAATTTTTGGATGGGTCTTGAACCGCTGGAACTCTTCAAACGGTGACAGATAAGGGTTCTTGTAGTTGAGGTGCAGCACAAAGCCGACCGCAACCTGATTGTCTTCAAGATGATAAAGAAATGAACCGCCACCTGTTTTCATATCGAGCGGCCAACCGAAAGAGTGCTGCACCAGTCCTGGCTTGTGCTTGGATGGATCGACCTCCCACAGTTCCTTGATACCGATGCCAAATTTACCGGGCTCACAATCCTTATCGAGCTCATATTTCTCAATCAATTGTTTGGCAATTGAGCCGCGTACGCCTTCACCAATCAGTACATATTTTCCATGTAGTTCCATTCCCCGGGCAAACATCGGGCCGGCGGTACCATCGCGCTCAACACCCATGTCGCCCGTGGCCACGCCCTTCACGGCACCATTGTCATCGTAAATCACTTCAGCGGCAGCAAAGCCGGGATAGACTTCAACGCCAAGCGCCTCGGCACGGGCACCGAGCCAACGCGCCACATTGCCCAGCGAGACGATGTAATTGCCGTGATTGCTCATCAATGGTGGCATGGCGAAGTTTGGAAGACGGATCGAGCCGGCGGGTCCCAGGAAAAGAAACTGGTCCTCTGTAACCGGTGTCTTTAGAGGGTTGTCGGTATCATCGCGCCAATCCGGGATTAGCTTGTCCAGACCAATCGGGTCTACCACGGCGCCGGAAAGAATATGCGCGCCCACTTCCGCCCCTTTTTCAAGAACGACCACCGAAATGTTCTCATCGAGCTGCTTGAGCTTGATGGCAGCAGCCAAGCCTGCAGGCCCCGCACCCACAATTACCACGTCGAATTCCATGCTTTCGCGTGGTTCGGTCATTGGGTTGTCGCTCATCAATCTTCTCCCGAAATAACGTCCTGTTCCCGACCTTGCGGATCAGCGGCATTTGCTGCAAGCGCTAAGTGTCATTGGCACCAGTTTTCTACCGATTATGGTTAGGTAATTTTGACGTTTACGTCAATGCGACATTGTCGTTCGTCAACACATAGCTTGCTCCTTGTCTGTTGACATGACAAAACCCAAACATGTCGGAACTTCGCCCAGATATGACACGTGAAGAGATTGATGCCCTGCTCCGCTTCTATGAAGAGAGCGGGCTGGATTTTCCCATTGCGGATGAGGCTGTCAATTTTTTCAGCACTTTCGACGATCAGCCCGGCCCGTCGGGCCAGTCAGATGCCGGTCAGTTACGGCGCGAAACAGGTACAGACGCATCGGCTGATGCTCCCGCTGGCGAGAACAGTGCCGAGCTTTCTCTGGAAACGCTGATTGAGATGGACCCGCGTAAACGCAAGACTGAAGAACCGCGCCCTGCCACACAGCAAACAGCGCATGTCACGTTGCCCACCCAGGAAGTCGTTGAGCAGGCCGCCGCATTGGCCAAATCGGCCAATGATCTCGATGAACTGAAGAAGATTGTTGAGGCGTTTGAAGGCTGCAATTTGAAACGCAGCGCCCGCTCCACCATATTTGAAGGCGGCACGCGCGGCGCAAAAACCATGATGATCGGCGGCTGTCCATCACGCGATGATGACATATCGGGCTCAGCGCTTTCTGGTGCCGAGGGCCTATTGTTTGAAAAGATGCTGGCATCCATTGGTCTTTCCCGTACCGAGGATATTTACTACGGATTTTGCGTTCCCTGGAGCCCGCCGGGCGGCTCGGCGCCCACGCCGTTGCATCTTGATATCTGCGCCCCTTTTCTGGCCAGACAGATTGAACTGGCTGCTCCGGACATCGTGATCGTCATGGGCAACGTCGCAGCCCGGCATGTGTTCCAATCGCGGCAAACCATTGTTCAACTGCGCGGCAAATGGACGACGTTGCCCAAATTCGGCATCGAGGCAATGGCGATGTTTGATCCTGCCATGCTGCGCGCGCAACCGCGCCTGAAACGTTCTGCGTGGATGGATCTGCTGGCGATCAAATCCAAGCTTGGTTGATAGGCTCATCAAACAAGTTTGCCCATATCTGAAATGCGACCAGAAATTCATCAAAATGTCGCAACAGGATGATCCGATGTTTTGATTCCGAAGCATATAGACAAAATTGATCTCCTCAGTTTTTGGTTTGGCCGCAATGCTACGCGAACTTCGCCCCGTCGCCGGATTATTGGTCTCCTCTTTTTTCCTGCTTATTGGCTCCGGCTTGACCGGTATTCTGTTGCCGTTGCGCGCTGGGCTGGAAGGCTGGTCGCCCTCGACGATTGGCTTTATGGGTTCCTTTTATGCCGCTTGCTTTCTGGCTGGCTGCGTCCTCATTCCGCGACTGGTCAGGCGCGTCGGCCACGTGCGTGTCTATGCGGTCGTTGCTACGATTCTATCGATTTCGCTGATGGGGCACGCTGTCTTTGTCAGTGTTCCGTTCTGGTTTCTGTTCCGGGGCGCTGCCGGTTTTGCAATTGCCGGTGCTTATATGGTGATTGAAAGCTGGCTCAACGAGCAGACCAGCAATGAAAACCGCGGGTCGGTGTTTTCAGCCTATATGGTGGTCAATATTGTCGGCCTGATGGTGGGCCAGTTCCTGCTGGTGACATCGGAGCCCATACTGACGACCCTGTTTATCTTTGCTGCAATGGCCTATGCGGCCGCCGTCATACCAACAGGTGTTACAGCGGCAATATCTCCGCAACCTCCAGCGGAAGTAAAAATCGACCTGCGCAAGCTTTACAACACGTCTCCTGTTGCCACTTTGGGTGCGGCCATGACCGGCTTTACGGTTGGTGCGTGGAGCTTTCAGGCGCCTGTGTATGGAGCGCAGCTCGGACTGTCTGATGGACAAATCGCTGCCATGCTCATCGTGGCCATGATTGGCGGGGTGGCGCTGCAGTTTCCGCTGGGCCGTGCTTCGGACCAGATGGACCGTCGTCTGATTATGCTTCTGGCGACCGCAATCGGACTGATCGTGTCGATCATCTTTGTCTTGCTGGAACCGACGACTGCGATCATTCTGTTTAGCTTGATGTTCTTCTTCGGCGGGGTTCTCATGCCGCTTTATTCATTGGTGGTCGCCCATGCCAACGATCATGCCGCTCCAGGTGAATTTGTTGAGACCTCGTCCGGTTTGCTGATCGTCTATGGCGTTGGATCGATGATCGGGCCCGTGATTGCCGGATTGCTCATGGATGCCATTGGTCGCAGCGGGATGTTCTGGACGATGATTCTGGGCTACGCGATTTTTGCCGGTTTTACCGCCTACCGCCTCACCCAGCGAGAGGCAGTAAGCGAGGAAGAACGCGGCGATTTTGCCTTCAGCCCGGTCGGGCGCGCACAGACGCCGGAAGTCTTGCAGCTTGATCCACGCTCAGAAGAAGAGGCTGAAGAGTAAAGCAATGTCTGCCACATTGGTCTGAAACGCTTTATAGCCCCTGACCGGGTTGAGCTTTTTTGACAGCTGACCGCTTCAGACCAAGTTTGTGCTCACGATAGATAATGAAAATGCCAGCAACGACAACAATGGCTGAGCCGGTCAATGTCGCACTGGTCGGCACCTCGTCAAAAAGCCAAATGCCCAGAACAAGCGATAGGACGACCGATGTATATTCGAACGGTGCCAATGTGCCGGTTGCGGCATAGCGATAACTCTGTGTCACCAAGATTTGGCCCAAACCGCCAAAAAATCCCGATGTTATCAGGGCAACCCATTGCCATCCTGTTGGCATATCCCAACCAAATGGCAGGGTCATCAGACCGAACAGGCTCGCTGTGATCGAAAAATATAAGACAATTGTCGGCGTGCGTTCTGTCGTGACCAGCTTTCGCACAAAGATATAGGCAAACGAAGCAAGCACTGCATGTGA
>JAHEJF010000010.1:4496-15546 GCA_024639025.1 Ahrensia sp.
ATGGATCTTACGCTCGACCCGGAAGCAACCATCGTCAGCACGACATTGTCCATGCGGCGAAGAGAAGGTGTGCCCCAGGATACAGCGCTCAGCCTGCATGGTGACGAACTGGCATTGGTTTCCCTTGCGGTCGATGGGCGGGTAATAAAGGAAGGATTCAAAGCCGATGATGAGGGATTGATCCTGTCGGCTGTGCCCAAGTCGGACACGTTTGTGCTGACAATCGTCACCCGCATTAATCCGACAGCCAACAAGAAGCTGATGGGTCTGTATCGCACGTCGGGAAATTTTTGCACGCAATGTGAGGCTGAAGGGTTCCGTCGTATTACCTATTATCTTGACCGACCTGATGTGCTGTCGGTTTTCAAGGTGCGAATTGAAGGAGACAAACAAGATGTGCCGTTGATGCTTTCAAACGGCAATTGCATCGAGAAAGGCGATCTGGACAGTGGTCGTCACTTTGCCGTTTGGCACGACCCCCACCCCAAACCTGCCTATTTGTTCGCACTTTTTGCTGGTGATCTGGGTGTGATCAGCGACAGCTTTACGACAATGTCGGGCCGAGACGTGACGCTCGAGATTTATGTTGAACACGGCAAGGAGCCACGCGCACTCTATGCGATGGATGCCTTGATCCGCTCCATGAAATGGGACGAAGAGGTGTATGGCTGCGAGTACGATCTTGATATCTTCATGATCGTCGCGGTGTCGGATTTCAACATGGGGGCCATGGAGAACAAGGGCCTGAACATTTTCAATGACAAATATGTTCTTGCCGACCCTGCTACGGCAACCGACACCGATTATGCCAACATTGAAGCAATCATCGCACATGAGTATTTTCACAATTGGACGGGAAACCGCATAACCTGCCGCGACTGGTTTCAGCTTTGCCTAAAGGAAGGGCTGACTGTCTATCGCGATCACAGCTTTTCAGCCGACATGCGCTCGGCTCCGGTCAAGCGCATCGCCGAAGTCAGGGCGCTGCGCGCCCATCAATTTCCGGAGGATTCCGGCCCGCTGGCGCATCCGGTTCGACCACACCAATATGCCGAGATCAACAATTTCTACACGTCGACAGTCTATGAAAAGGGCTCTGAAGTTATTGGCATGTTGCGCACCATTCTTGGTGCTGATGGTTACAAGGCCGGCATGGACCTTTACTTTGAACGGCATGATGGCGACGCATCGACCATTGAAGACTTCGTAAAGTGCTTTGTTGACGCTACGGACGCCGATCTTGAGCAGTTTTCACTTTGGTATGATCAGCCCGGAACACCGAATCTGGCCATCAAAACCAGCTATGATGAGCTGGCAAAGCGCTTTGTGGTCAGTATCACACAGAGCAACAATCCGGTCGTGGCCAAAAACGAATTGGAGCCGATGCACATTCCGGTTCGATTTGGATTGATCGGCCAAGATGGAGAGGACATGGGCTGGACGGGTGTAACCGGCGCCGATGTTATTGACGATGTAATCCATCTGCGAGAGGCCGAGCACAAGATCGCCTTTGAGGGCATCAATGAGAAACCGGTGCTTTCGGCACTTCGCGGATTCTCTGCACCTGTAACGACCGTTCCCGAACGCGCTGATGATGAGCTTGCTTTCCTGGCACGGCATGACAGCGATCCCTTTGCGCGGTGGGAGGCGCTCAATGGATTGCTCATGCGACAATTGCGTAAGGCGACCGTCAGTGCGGCAGCAGGAAAGCAGATTGAAACATCGCAGGAAACACAGGCAATTCTGGCCGAAATTGCCGCAAATGAGAGCCTGGAACATGCCTACAGAGCTTTATGCCTGACTTTGCCATCGGAGGCAGACATCGCCAGGGAGATCGGGGCTGATATTGATCCCGATGCAGTCCGTAAGGCACGGGAGAGTGTGCTGAAAACGATTGCCACTTCATCCGCTGGGCTGTTTGAAAAGATCTACAATGATTTGGCGAAGGGAACTGCCTACTCACCGGATGCAGAGGCTGCGGGCCGTCGGGCCCTTCGCAACACTGCCCTCGCCTATTTGAGCCGCGCCACCCAAGATGCCGCGCTTGCGCAAAGTCATTATGACAATGCGGACAATATGACTGACAAGTCCGCGGCGCTTCAGATTTTGGCGAACCAGTTCGCTGATGATGCATCCTCCTTGAGTGTTCTTGATGCGTTTAGAGAGGCCTATCAACACGAGCCCATAGTTCTGGACAAATGGTTTGCCATTCAGGCCATGATCCCGGGCGAAGGCGCATTGGACCGTGTGAAGCAGCTGACCAAAAGTGAGCATTTCACCTGGGAAAATCCAAATCGCGTTCGCTCGGTCATTGGTTCTTTTGCCGCTGGCAACGCCACAGGGTTTAATCGAGCCGACGGTCAGGGTTACGTGTTTTTATGCGAGACAACTGCCAAGCTGGACAAGCTCAATCCACAGGTTGCCGCCCGCCTGATTACCACAATGCGATCATGGCGCACTTTGGAAGCCAAGCGCCGTGAACATGCGCTTGCAGCACTGACCAATCTTGCATCAATTGACGATCTGTCACGCGATGTGCGCGATATTGTTGAACGCATTCTCTCTTAAATTACACATTTAATTCAATGACTTAATATGAGCGCTCCAAAACAGTAAACAAAATGTAAACTTTTTTTGCCAGAAGGGGTGGACAGGGCGAATCAGTTTTGATTCATTGGTCCCGAATCGACACTTAGCGTTCGTCGTTCGCGTAATCAGTAACATTGAGGTTTGGGGCTGTGGGGGCACAGTAAACGCACTTTGTGCGGGGGGACTATTTTGTCTTTTGCTAGCATAAGCAAAACTGACGCTGACGATATGGCGGGCCATGCCAGGTTCTTAGCGGAACCTGCCGCCAACACATTTGCGGCGGTTGAACCCTATCTGAAGCGCTCAATTCCTGTACTGATCATGATATTCCTTTGCGGGATATTCTTCCTGCGAGGCATGGCGCTTATCGCTGATCGGCAAGATACAGAACAGGCCGGCAAGATGTTCATCTCACTGCTGGCTTCAACCGCGAAGGGCGCGGTAGACGAAGCCCGGACCAACGGATTTCCACCCAAGACGGGCGCTGAATTTGAACAAATCTTATTCCGCACAATGCCCAATGAAGCGACGTTGGAAGGACGCTTCATTGTTGTCACCGATAACGCCGGAAAGGTCATTGGTGTGCGCGGTGGACACCAAGACACCATCGGCAAGGACTTTCCCTCGCTTCTGGACGGAGCGCAGCCGCTGTTCATGTTTGGCGAGAGCGCCGGGGTTCAATCCGTGATGCTGAATGAAGAGGTGCATCTTGCCGCTGCAGCTCGCATCGGCAACGGTAATGCGGTCATTGCAGTGCTGCAAAGCGAGGCATTTTTGTTCGATGCCTGGCGCAAGCGTGTGTCGCTTGATGTGACCATGTTCGCCCTCACCTCAACCATCCTAATCATGCTGCTCTATGTCTATTTCGGTCAAATCGCACGGGGCAGAGCGGCAAAGCACATCTACTCGGAAACCTTGAAGCGTGTTGAAACGGCGCTGGCGCGTGGACATTGCGGGCTCTGGGATTGGGATCTGGCGCATGGACGGGTGTTCTGGTCCAGTTCCATGTTTGAGATGCTGGGCTATGAACCAATTGATGACGTACTGTCATTCGGCGAGATTTCGCCGATGTTGCACCCTGATGATACGGACCTGTTTGAGCTGGCACAAAAGGCAGCAGCGCAAGAAATCACTGGCATTGATGAAGTCATTCGCATGCGCCACGCCAATGGCAATTATGTCCGGTTGCGGATACGCACAGAGTTGGTGGGTGGCCAGTCCAATGGCAGCCACCTCATCGGCATCGCGATCGATGTCACCGAGAACCACCGTTTGGTGGAGCTGAGCAATATAGCCAGCCAAAACCTCAAGGCAGCGATTGAAAGCACGTCAGAATCATTCGTCCTGTGGGACAAAGAAGATCGCCTGGTTCTGTGCAATCAGAACTATCGTGAGTACAACGGCATCCCGGAGCATCTGGCGGTTCCCGGCGTTTCGCGTGCACAAGTCAGGGCGGCCATGCGTCCGCCGCTCATCGATCGCCGCATTCCGCGCAATGATGGCGATGACAAATCGCAAACCTATGAGCAGCAGATCGAAGATGGTCGCTGGCTGCAGATCAACGAACGCCCGACTGCGGCGGGTGGCATGATTTCGGTTGGCGCTGATATTACCCAACTCAAATTGCAGGAAGAGCGTCTGATTGAAAGCGAGCGCCGTTTGATGGCATCGATCGAGGACGTAACCATCGAGCGGACCAAGTCGCAGCTGAAAGCTGTCGAATTGGCTGATTTGAACACGAAGTATCTGACGGCCAAGGATCGGGCCGAAGCGGCCTACAAGGCCAAGACAGAATTCCTGGCCAATGTCAGCCATGAGCTGCGCACGCCGCTCAATGCGATCATTGGTTTTTCCGAGATCATGCAATCACAAATGTTCGGTCCCATGGGATCAGAACGCTATGATGAATATGCCAAAGATATCCATACCAGCGGCGAGTTCCTGCTCAATGTGATCAACGACATATTGGAGATGTCAAAGATCGAGGCCGGACGTGTTGTGCTGGAGCGTGAAACGCTGGATTTACGTCCGCTGATTGAAGAATCCATGCAGATGCTCTCCTTGCAGGCCAAGGAGAAGAACATTCTGGTCGAGCAATCGATTGCCGATGAAATGCGGATTGAAGCAGACCGCCGTGCCATTCGACAAATCTTGATCAATCTAGTGTCCAATGCCGTCAAGTTCACCGATGATGGTGGGCGAATCCAAATCCGTGCCAAGGCGTTTTCCAACGCGGTTCAGATATCAATTGAAGACACCGGTTGCGGTATTCCGAAATGCGATCTCAAACGCATCGGCAAACCGTTCGAGCAGGTTCAGAACCAGTTTTCGAAGAACCATACCGGTTCAGGTTTGGGGCTGGCGATCTCCCGCTCACTGGCTGAATTGCATGGCGGGTCGATGAAAATCCGGTCCAAGGTCGGCAAGGGTACAATTGTTTCACTGCGCATACCGATCTAGCAGACCATGCCAATGTGGCTTCGCACCCCGGAAATGCATCACGGCATCAGCTCCAGTATTGCAACTGATCCAATGTAAACGGATCCGGCAATCCGGATCCGCTCGCTGAGGGCATCGCACATTCAAGCAGAACTACTGAGACGCTCTCGTCTTGGGAGTTTGGCTTTACTTAACCGCGGTCATCACCACCGCGCTTGCCGTGACGCTTGCCACCACGGCGTTCCATCTTCTTGGCTTCATCAACTGAAATGAACCCGTCTTCATCGGCATCCAGGCGCTCGAACATGGCCATCTGGCGCTCTTTGATTTCGGCTTTGCTGATTTCGCCATTTTCATCGGAATCGATCCGGCGCACTACGCGTTCAATCCGGCGGCCCTGACGCTCTTCACGTGCAGTTTCAATTTCCTCTGCCGTAATCACGCCGTCGCTATCGGCATCAATTTTTGCAAATCGCTCATTCATCGGTGTTGAGAATTCAGTGAAATCCAACTTGCCATCATCATTGGCATCCGCGCGTTCAAACAGATGCATTGGTCCGCGGCCTTCGCGATCGCCACCTTTTCTGTCATGGGCAAAAGCGCCGGCTGCCGCCGTCAAGACCACCGCTGAACTCAGAACTGCAATTGTTGTTTTTTTCATTAGAGACATCGTATTTCCTCTTCCTGGACGGTCGAACCGCCCGCATTTGTTGTGCTCATTGCCGAGCAGAAATCCCCTCGCCTTGTCTCACTTTCGTGAGGCGATGATGCGGCTGAAAATTTCGGCCACACTTTGCTGTTGTTCGGCCAGATGCGCTTCCAAGGTTGCAATGTCCGGCAGATTCAAGGCCGCACAAAGCTGTTCCATCAATCCGGATGTAGCGGTTGCCGGATCAAATTGTTCGGCGACACACAAGCGGATTAGATGGTTCACAAGCGTGAATTCATCTAATGCCTTTATGAGGAGTTCCCGGTCATCTGCGCTGAGAATTTCCTCATCCAGCAGTGACAAAATATGCCCGGCACTGCGCGGATACAACTTACGGTTTCGTAACTTGGGATTAAATTTTGGTAAGGCAGTCAGCGCCCAAAATTGAGCCATGAACTCGATATCCGTAATGCCACCGATGGCTTTTTTTAGATCCCAGACAGATTGAGCCGGTTTTTCCTTCGCCAGACGTTGACGCATGTCGGCCATGTCCTTGCGCGTCTGGTCGATGTCACGCGGCATATCGAGGATGGCAATGCGCTCATCCTCCACTTGCTTGCGCAGAGAAGGATCGCCACAAACGGTTCTTGCACGGGTAAGCGCCATCTGCTCCCACGTCCAGGCCTCTTCGCGCTGGTATTTGGAGAATGATGTGATGGAGGTAGCCAATGGCCCTTTGTTTCCGGAAGGACGCAGCCTGAAATCAACTTCATAGAGCACGCCCTCCGCTGTGGGCGCGGAAAGCGCTGCGATCAGCCTTTGTGTGATGCGCGCGTAGTATTGGGATGCTGCCAGCGGCTTTGGGCCATCGCTTTCAACCAAGTTATCAGCGTCATAAATCAGCAGAAGATCAACATCACTGCCCGCAGTCATTTCGCAGCTGCCAAGCCGACCCATAGCCACAAGGCAATGGCGACCATCAGGTATATGTCCATGTTTTTGGACAATCTCTGTCACAGCCGCATTCAGAGCGCGTTCGAGCAGCATGTCAGCCAATTGCGAGAGCGCCCTGCCGAACAGTTCAGCATCAATATTGTTGGTCAGTAGTCGCACGCCAGCCAGGAAACGCTGTTCGGCTGCAAAAATTCTCAAACGGTCGAGAAAGTCCTCGTAGCTGTTGGCTTCCGAAAGAAACGTGTCCAGCCGCGCTTCCAGTTCATCGGAATTCGGCAGGCGCTCAAAGAACAAGGGATCCAGCATGCCGTCAAAAACAAGTGGGCGCTTGGTGATGATTTCAGCCAATCTTGGCGCAGAAGACAAAATGCGGGTGAGTAAATGGAGTAAATCGCGGTTCGAATTGAGCATTGAGAAGAGCTGAACGCCCGTCGGCAATCCACTCAAGAGTGCATCAAAGCGCAATATTGTATCATCACCGCGGCCACTTTTTGCGAAGCTTTCAAGCAATTGCGGCAGCATTGAAGTCAGCTGCTCACGCGCTTTGCTTGATTGCAAGGCCCGGTAGCGGCCGAAGTGCCACGTCCTGATGATATTCCACATATCGGCGGTGCGTTCAAAACCCATAATGGCAAGGTTTTCGAGCGTATCGGGATCGGGATCTTCGCCAGTGAAGACAAGATTCCTGCTTTCTCCACTCAGCTTGTCTTCGCCTTCAAACAGATCGCCAAAATGTCGCTCGACACACAGGAATGTGCTCATCAGTTCTGTGCGGAAATCGTCCAATGTTTGATGGCCAAGCAAGCCGGCAATAACCAACAAGTCTTCATCCGTTTTGGGCAATGTGTGCAATTGCTCGTCGGCGACCATCTGGATGGCATGTTCGGTACGACGCAGTACGTTGTAGGACTGAATGAGCTCGTCACGCACGTTGCTGCCAATCCAGCCGGCATCTGCCAGACGCGCCAGCATCATTGTGGTGCGCCGGTCGCGCAGTTTTGGCGCGCGTCCGCCGGCAATCAATTGTTGGGTTTGAACGAAGAATTCAATCTCGCGAATGCCGCCCCGACCCAATTTCACATTGTGTCCGTGCAAGGCGATCTTGCCGTGCCCCTTGTGCGCGTGAATTTGCCGCTTGATCGATTGCACGTCAGATATGGCCGCATAATCGAGGTATTTTCGCCAGATGAACGGCGCCAACTCGGCAAGGAAATTCTCCCCCGCGACCAAATCACCCGCAACCGGTCTTGCCTTGATGAACGCAGCACGTTCCCAGTTCTGTCCCCTGCTCTCATAGTAGGTCAGCGCGGCTTCCACATTGATGGCAAGCGGCGTTGCGCCGGGATCGGGTCTCAACCGCAGATCGGTCCGAAATACATAACCGTCACCAGTCCGCTCCTGCATGATCCGCACCAGGCGGCGAACCAGACGGGTCATCACCTCGGTCGGATCCTGACCCTCGGCATATTCAAGACTCTTGGCGGCCAAATCGATGTAGACGATGATATCTATGTCTGACGAATAGTTGAGTTCGCGGGCACCCAGCTTACCCATACCGAGAACAATGATACCTGAGTCCGCTGATGGATCACCGCGATTTGCGAGGATCAGTTTGCCGGAATCATGGGTATCAAGCAGCAACCAGTTCAAGCAACTCGTCAGACATGCCTGGGCCAATTGAGAGAGGAAATGCGTGGTTTGCTCAACCGTGAGAACTTGGGCGATATCACCCAGACCAATCAGCATATGTGCTTCGGATTTTAAGTCACGAAGCGCCGTCATCAGAGTGGTTTCGCTTATTGGATTATCAAGGCTGACCAAATGCCGGGCGTTTGAGATCAACATCTCAACCCGCTTTTGCAGCTGGACCTCAAATAGTTCCTCCAATTGAGCTGGAAAGCGCAAGATCATGCCGCGCAGAAATGGCGACAACGCCATCACGCTGGCAAGAAACTGTGCGAGCGGGTCGTTCTCTTCGACTGCCCGGGCCAGATTCGGGGCTGTCCCATCCGCGCAGGCCTGTGTCAGAGAAATCAGGTTTTCTGCGTGCGTTTCAGGCGTTGCGCCGGAGAGTTCAACTGGCTCTTTTCCAAACCATGACCGTGATGCTGACAAGGGCGTGCCTCATTTTTTGTCTTTTTTGGCACCTACAGCTTTGACCTGAGTTAGGGGGAATGACAAGACCACACGCAACCCCGGTTTGGCATCACTGAAGCTGATCTTGCCCTTGTGCAGGCTCATTATGGCCGAGACGAGGCTCAACCCCAACCCAGAACCTGCCTCTGACCGACTCTCGTCAAGACGCACAAAACGTCTGAGCACCCGATCATGATTTTCAGCATCGATGCCCGGGCCATTGTCCTGAACAACCAACTCCACCGTTTGCCCGTCAGCACTCTTGTGCCCCGTAATTTTGATTTCGGGGCTCTCACGGGTGCAATATTTGACGGCGTTGTCGATAAGATTTGTGAGTGCTTGCCCAATCAGATCCCGGTTGCCCTCTATGACCAAATTATCCTGAATTTCGGTGATCATGGTGCCGCCGGCATCTTCTATGACCGGATCATACAATTCAGCCAGATCGGCAGCCAAATGAGACAGTTCAACTTCTTCCGGCGTATGTTTTGAGTACCCTGCCTCAACGCGGGATATGAGCAACATCGCATTGAAGATGCGGATCAAATGATCGGACTCTGCGATCATGTCGTTGAGCGCTTCTCGATACTGCGTGTTGGATTTCTTGCCGCGCAGGGCTTCCTCTGCCCTGTTTCTCAACCGGGTCAGCGGTGTTTTGAGATCATGGGCAATACTATCGGAAACATCGCGCAAGCCCATATTGAGCTTTTCTATCCGCCCAAGCATGCCATTCAAGCTGGCAGAAAGACGATCGAATTCATCATTGGATGTGCTCACCGGCAAACGTTCGCTTAAGTCCCCGCCGACAATCCTGGCGCTGGCTGCCGATACGCTATCAATGCGTTTCAGCGCTCTGCGACCGACAAATATCCAGATCAACAACCCTCCAAGGCCCATAATGCCAAGCGAAATACCCAAGGATTGCCGAACGACACCGCGAAAGCGCAAAGGCGATCGCAGATCCTTGCCGACCACGACTCGCAGCCCGCTGCTGAGATGAATGACTTGCGCAATGGCGCGCGGTGCGCGATCGCTTCGCAGATCGTCATCATCGTCGCCAAAGCGAGTGTATTTGAAGGGCTGTTCGGTCCATCCCTCATCGTCCAGTATACCTGGCTCGAGCTGTGCGATGTTGCCTGAAATTATGCGTCCGGAGTTGTCTGCAACAAGATAGACAAACGCGTCTGGTCGGCGGGAGCGGCGGTCTATTTCGCGCACCAGTGCGCGCACACCGCCATTATTGTAGGAACGCGCCAAACCAACGATTTCCTGACTGAGCGACTCGCGGGTCTGGTTCATCAGGAAACCGGCCGCCAGGTGGGTCATATAAAAAACAAGGAAGATCGCGCAAACCGAGAACAGCAACAAATACAGCGCGGAGAGCCGCGCTGCAGTCGTTTTCATCATTGCGGAAAAGCGAGCCAACATCACTTGTCCCGCATGACGTAACCCGCGCCGCGAATCGTGTGCAGCAGCGGTTTGTCAAAACCTTTTTCAATTTTGCCACGCAATCGCGAAATGTGGACGTCAATTACATTGGTTTGAGGATCAAAATGATAGTCCCAAACATGTTCAAGCAGCATGGTCCGTGTCACCACCTGCCCGGCATTACGCATGAGATATTCAAGCAGACGAAACTCGCGCGGTTGCAGGATAATGGTCTCTTCGCCCCGCTTGACTTCGTGTGACAATCGATCCAGCGACAGGTCGCCGACCTGGTATTTGGAATGGTTGTCCGAGTTGGCACCTCGGCGCGCCAATGCTTCCAGACGGGCCAGCAGCTCCGAAAATGCATAGGGTTTGGTCAGATAATCGTCTCCACCCGATCTCAGGCCCATAACGCGATCATCAACCTCGCCCAAGGCTGACAGAATGAGCACAGGAGTGTTGTCACCGTTTTCACGCAGTTCATTGATGACTGACAATCCATCGCGTTTGGGCATCATGCGGTCAACGACCAAGGCGTCATAGCCGCCGTGATCGGCGAGCGCAAAACCGTCTATGCCATTATGGGCCATGTCGACAGTGTGACCGGCCTCATTCAGCGCGTTTCTGAGGTACTTTGCCGCCTCAACGTCGTCTTCGATAATTAGAAATTTCATATCTGCTTTTAACAACGCAAACCCTCAGAGCAAAGCAAAATTGGTGGCAGCAACACGGAGGGGAATTATGCTGCTGCCACCTGTTACCAATCGTTAGTTCTCACCAACGATTGAAACCTGGTTAAAGTTATGCCAACGGCAGCGCCACAAAGCGGCTGCGATCATTGCTTTCCAGTCGCAA
>JAHEJF010000266.1 GCA_024639025.1 Ahrensia sp.
CAACCAGATCGGCTGGGTCGACTGGTCGGATGCAGAGACTGACTTTGCAAGATTTGTTGGCATGCTTAGCAGCTTCCGAAAGGAACACGCAGCGCTCCGGCAAGATCATTTTTTGCATGGTGGTATTCGGTCGACCGACCAACATCCGGACGTAGAGTGGAGGTCACTCACGGGAACCACGCTTGATTGGCGCGACCCGGGGCTTTCCAGCTTCTGTTTGCTGTTGCGTTGCTCGGCTGA
The DNA here is from genome assembly GCA_024639025.1 of Ahrensia sp. GTDB lineage: Bacteria > Pseudomonadota > Alphaproteobacteria > Rhizobiales > Rhizobiaceae > Ahrensia. Next base: position 241 of record JAHEJF010000266.1, read on the forward strand.
AGCGACACCGATCAGGGACGATACGGTCTTCCTGGTCTTCAACCGGGGCGATGCCGCTGATGTTCATCTTCCTGATGCTCCTCATGACCATCACTGGGTGCGTGCGATTGATACCGCGCATGCCGATTTTCATCCATCTGATGCTGTTGAACCCGCCCTGGTTTCGATCGCGGAAGAATCGGTGGTGGCTTTCGCGGCCCGTCACAACAGTGTCGGTCGCTGGGCGTGAAGCCAGATCCGGTCATAGGAGCGCTGGGCAAGCAGTTTGGCATTGCGCCAAACTTCCGCGATCTATCTGGCATCGAAAAGCCGACATCGGTTGAGACGACTTTGGCACTTCTACGTGCCAACGGTGTCGATGTAAGCAGTCAATCGGCTATGCAAGAAACGTTGCAAGCAAGTAGGCACAAGGCCAAACAGCAGCTGTGCAAAGATGAGATTATCATTGAGCTTGGCACCGATATTTCAATTCCGATTGCAAAGCCAGCTGAGTGGATTCTGACCTTTGATACTGCGATCGAGATCGCGCCGATTTCAGGAAAAGCCAATAATAACATAGCATTATCAGAGCTTCCTATAGGAGTTCATACACTGGCGCTGCAGAGCAGGGCGATGACCCAACAGGTCAATGTTATTGTGGCACCGGCACGGTGTCCGAGCGTCGGTGATCTGGTTGGGCGCACAAAAATATGGGGTGTGAACACTGCGCTTTATGGTCTTCATTCAAAAGGCACGCGAGGCATGGGGACCTATCATGATCTTGGATTGGCGGCAGAGAAGGTGGGTGGATTGGGTGCTTCGTTCCTCGGCATCAATCCGGTCCATTCCATCGGCTGGGCAGACGATGTCACCATCAGTCCTTACTCACCGTCACACCGTGGTTTTCTGAACACGGACCACATCGATCTGTCGGAACTTGGTGAACTGCCATCGGATACAATTCCGCACGAAGGAACCTTGAACCATGCGCTGCATCAACGTGATCAAGAGCAGCGACTGCAAGCGGCCTATGATTATTTTCAGCGCAACGCATCGTTCGATGAACAAACTGCATTTGCGCGGTACCGGGAAGAAGAGGGAAAGACCCTCGAAGATTATGCGCTGTTTGAGACGTTGAGCGAGGTTCATGGTCCCGATTGGCGGCGCTGGCCCGACAAATTTCAGACCTGCGGTAGCAGGGCATGCACTGAATTCGCGAGGGGCCACCATAACCGCATGGAATTTCATGCCTGGGCGCAGTGGCTCGCAGATCAACAATTGCAAGGGGCACAATCACAAGCTTGCTCTTCAGGGATGAGTTTGGGTCTCTATCTCGACCTTGCAGTGGGGCCGCGACGCGGCGCAGCGGAAACATGGTGCGAACGGGCCTGTATTGCGCAGGGCGTATCGATTGGTGCACCGCCTGACCATCTGTCTCCAGCCGGTCAAAACTGGGATCTGGCGGCTTATGCCCCTGAGCAGCAAAAGCAAACCGGGTATCGATCATTTCGATCCCTGCTCGCTCGTTCGTTAAGGCACGCAGGCGTCCTGCGCATTGATCACGTGCTTGGTTTAAAACGCTCCTATTGGATTCCAGATGACGGAGCACCCGGCGGTTATGTCAACCAGCCTTGCGACGCGCTGCTCGCAATTGTTGCAATTGAAGCCAGCAAGTCACGTTCGATCATTATTGGAGAAGACCTTGGTCTCGTGCCGATAGGTTTTCGCGAACAGCTTCACAATCGCGGCCTCTATTCGTATTCGGTTCTGCAATATGAGAAGAATGATGAGGGTGCGTTCAGAGCGCCAGAAGCATTGCCCGAGCAGAGCCTGATCTGTTTTAGCACGCATGACACACCGACGCTGCATGGATATCTTCAACAAAAGGATATTGATTGGTGGCGCAAGCTGGACTGGATTGATCATGATAAGGAAATTGAGCTGCGCTCAAGCCGCACCATTGAAGTCAAGGCGCTGACCAAAATGGCTGGCGTCGAGAATTCGCCGAACGAGGCAGAGAACATATATGAGTTGAGCATCGCTATCCATGGTATTCTTGCCCAATCGCCTGTCGCCATGGTTTCGGTGCAATTGGATGACGCGATCGGTGAGGTAGAAGCGCAGAACTTGCCGGGCACGATCAATGAACATCCCAATTGGCAGCGCAGGAGTTCCTTGCCGATTGAGGATTTCTCGACCAATGTTGCACTTGTTACGATTGCAAAGCAGATGAACCGGGCAGAACGATAGTCCGATTGGGAGTAGATATGAGTATTCAGGAAGTTGCAACCGAGCCCTTCGATGACCAGAAGCCCGGAACGTCAGGGCTGCGCAAAAAGACACGGGTTTTCATGCAGGAGCGCTATCTGGAAAACTTTGTGCAATCGACGTTCAACGCAATCGGTGGCGGCAGCGGAAAGACATTTGTTGTCAGTGGTGATGGACGCTTTTTAAATGACACAGCAATCCAAACCATCCTGAAGATGGCTCTCGCAAACGGTGCAAGCAAAGTGATCGTGGGAAAGGGTGGTTTGCTTTCCACACCCGCGGTTTCCCATCTGATCCGGCTAAACAAAACGGATGGCGGTTTTGTGCTGTCGGCCAGCCACAACCCTGGTGGCATCGACGAAGATTTTGGTATCAAATTCAATACGTCCAATGGCGGTCCTGCGCCGGAGGCACTGACCGAAAAAATATTTCAGAACACCAAGTCGATCTCATCCTACAACACATCAGATGTGGCCGATATCAATCTCGAAATTGCGGGCACGACGAAGCTGGAAGGCATGGCCGTCGAGATTATTGATCCGGTTGCCAATTACATGGAATTGATGCGGACGCTGTTTGATTTTGATGCGATCAGGAACCTGTTTTCATCAGGATTTTCCATGCGCTTTGATGCCATGCACGCCATTACTGGCCCCTATGCCAAGGCCATTCTTGAGGGAGAGCTCGGGGCTGCCGAAGGAACGGTGGTCAACGGCATTCCCTCACCGGATTTTGGTGGCGGACATCCCGATCCAAATCCAATCTGGGCGAAGGATTTGATGTCGGTAATGATGCAGGATGATGGTCCCGACTTTGGCGCTGCTTCGGATGGCGACGGCGATCGCAACATGATCGTCGGGCGGCAAGCCTATGTAACGCCGTCCGACAGCCTGGCGGTGCTGGCCGCCAATGCGCATCTGGCACCCGGCTATGCAAAGGGCATTGCCGGCATCGCTCGCTCCATGCCCACCAGCGGTGCCGCTGATCTTGTTGCCCGGAAACTGGGCATTGAGATTTTTGAAACGCCCACCGGATGGAAGTTCTTTGGCAACCTGCTCGATGCGGGCAAGGTGTCCATCTGTGGAGAGGAGAGTGCCGGCACCGGTTCAGATCACGTGCGTGAGAAGGACGGATTATGGGCCGTGCTGCTTTGGCTCAACATTCTCGCGGTGCGAAAAATGTCGGTCGCCGATTTGATGAAAGATCACTGGGCAACCTACGGTCGCAATTACTATTCCCGTCATGATTTTGAAGCCGTGCCCACCGAAAATGCTGATCAATTAATGCAGAATTTGCGCGACAAACAGGAATCATTGCCCGGCACAAAAATTGGTTCAACCACTGTCGAATTTGCCGATGACTTTTCATACCAGGATCCAATCGACAATTCGGTCAGCGCGCATCAGGGCATACGCATTGGTTTTGCTGGTGGTGGACGCGCGGTTTTCCGTTTGTCGGGGACAGGCACGGAAGGGGCAACATTACGTCTCTATCTCGAGCAATATGTGCCCGCTTCCTCGGACATGAGCATCGAAACGGCCGTTGCATTGAAAGAGGTTCAAGCTGCCGCGCACGAAGTGAGCAATTTGGCCGCGCTGCTGGGCCGCTCCGAACCTGACGTTGTCACATAATTCAACATGACAGATGGTCCAAATCACAG
>JAHEJF010000267.1 GCA_024639025.1 Ahrensia sp.
CGACCAGATTGGCAGGCCCTCATTCATGTTCGCGACGATCATGTACAGGTGGAATAGAACAGCGATCGGCAAGGCAATACGCAATATGTTCAGTTTTCGATACGCAGCGTAGGCAGCAGCAAGCACAATCAGTAGAACAAATAGGCCGCCAAAGGGTACCAGACCAGCAAATGCTCCTCCGATTGCAATACCGAACACCCGACAGATGGTCAGAATGCCGAGACAAATCAGGGCCACTTCCGCACCATAGTAGCGCGAAGTATCGGGTTGGTCTTCGTCAGACAGCACGGGGCCAAGGCTGGGATTCAACCAGCAGCGACCTAGCGTGTAGAGCAGATATAGGGTTGCCAACATGGCGCCCGGGATGAAGGCGGCCCGGAACAGGTCAAGCGTTGAAACCTCCAGTACAGGTCCCATGACGATCAGCATGATTGACGGCGGGATCAGGATACCCAGCGTTCCGCCTGCGGTGATTGTGCCTGCAGCCAATTGAACATTGTAGCCCGACCGGCTCATCGTAGCACCCGCCATGATGCCCAGAAGCGTCACCGATGCACCTACAATACCGGTTGCAGCGGCGAAGATAGTCGAGACAATCAAAACCGCGATGAAGAGGGCGCCGCGCACGCGAGCCATGATCATCTGGATCGATGCGAACAGACGTTCCATCAGGCCCGCCGATTCCATCACGATACCCATTAGAACGAACAGCGGCACAGCCATCAGCTGGTCGTTCAGCATGGTCGAGTTGGTGTTCAACGTCATCAGCAAGGTGGTGAGCTTGAAGTTGGATCCCCAGATACCGAAGACGAAGGCCAAGAAGATCAGCGTAAACGAAATCGGGAAGCCAATAAAGATCACGAACAGCATCGCTGCCAGCATGATCAGCCCGATGGTCGGCTTATCAAGGTTGGGGCGTGCACTCATTAGGTCGGTGAACCCAGCACCACCCGGGACGATATCGGGTGTAAAGATCGCCAACACCAACCAAATCAGTCCGATTAGATAAATGGGCACGAACCGCACGAACCAGCGTTCACGCTCTTTTCCCATTTTATGGAAAGCGCGGAAAATCTCGGGTATGCCTTGTAACATCAACAGGAAGCCACCAACTGGCATCGCCAGGCGCGCGGGCCACAGGAGCGGACCCCAGGCACTATCAAGCGCCAGTGTCTCGCTGGTCGAATAGGCCAGCCACCAGAATTCGGTGGCGACGATCGTGAAGAAGATCATCGAAGGCATGAAGAAAAAGAGATACAGGAGCGCGTCTACCGTGGCCTGGGTCTTGTCCGACCAGAAGCGGTAGATAAAGTCGGCGCGGATGTGCACACCGCGCATGAGGCCATAGCCGGCAGCAGCCATGAACAGGACGCCCGCAACCATGCGGCTGGTGTCGTAAACCCAAAGCGTCGGACCAAGACCCATGGATCGGGCGAAATCCTCGAACCCGGCGTTTTGCAGGATCGCGAAAGAGTTTCGCGAGAAAACCTCGTAAACCACAACGGCGATCAGCGGTACCATCAACAGGGCGATAACCTGACCGGCACGATAGTTTAGAACATCAATCGCTCCTGTAATGGGGCGTTGCCACGCCGTCATATCTTCAGGCGTTTCTCCCGGGGCTTCCGCCCGTCGTTCGGCGATCAGTTCGTCCGCAATTTCCAGGTCTTCTGGATTTGGTTCGTCGGCCATGTGGATATCCCTCCCGTTGGTGCGGATTTTACACCTGCATTCCATTTTCAAATTGCCCCCAGTCCGGGGCATTTTGAAAATAGAATGAGCGGGTCCGCGAAGGACCCGCTCATATGTCGAATTACTTTAGCGTGTCTGCGAAAGCCCGGCCAAGACCGGCATTCGAAGTTTGTGCACCGGCCCAGAAAGGTACCGCAACTTCTGCGAACGCACGCTGCGACGCCCAAACTTCAGCGAAGAATTCGTTCTCATCCGCAGCCGCCTGAAGCGCCTTTGCAGCCGCAGCTGAATACTCGGTGAAGTAGTCAGCCGGGGTATCTTCGAGGATAACGCCGTGGTTCTCTGTCAGATCCTTCAGCGCCTTGCCATTTTCAAGGATGCGGTAAGACATGGACTTGGACAAAGATGCGTTTGCTGCGACTTCGAGTGCTTTTTTCTCGATGTCTGTCAGGCCGTTATAAACATCACGATTGATGTAAAGGTCAGCGTTAACAACGACTTGGTGAAGACCTTGCAGGTAGTAGTGCTTAAGCACTTTCTGGAAGCCGAACACAGAGTCAGGCTTCGGGCAGCACCACTCGGCTGCATCGATTGTGCCTTTTTCGAGTGCTGGCAGGATGTCGCCACCACCCATCGCAACGGCAGGAACGCCAATATCTGCGTAAGCTGCGCCCACCATACCTGGAGGTGCACGGAAGCGCATCTGACGGAAGTCGTCCATTGACGTGATTGGCTCAGGGAACCAGCCAAGAGCTTCAGGTCCAACTGGCTGCAGCATGAAGCCTTTTACGTTCACACCCATTTCATCCCAGAGTTGGTCGTAAAGTTCCTTGCCGCCGCCATACTGGAACCAGCTCAGAAACGCGATGTTGTCCAAGCCGACGCCCGCGCCAGCGACAGGTGCGCCAAAGAGGTTCGCCGCAGGATGCTTACCGCCCCAATAGTGGGTCCATGCAAAGCCGGCTTCAACCAGTCCAGCATCGACCGCATCCATGATATCGCGTGGTCCGACAACTGCGCCAGCTGGCAGAACTTCGAATTTGAGTGAACCACCCGTCAACTCGGCAACGTCTTTGCCGAATTCGTTGAGCATAAACACTTCATCTGCAGTGTTCGGCAAAACGGACTGAACGCGAATAGTTGTTTCCGCAGAAGCCATGTTTGGCACGACCAATGCAGCGACGCCAAATACTGCCGCGGCAGCGCTTTGGGTCAGTTTTTTGAGAATGGACATTTCTGTTCCTCCCTAGTTCTCATTTACCTTCTAAGTGTTCTCCCAAACCGCTGTCGAAGGCGTTCAACGGTCTCATCAAGGGAAAGTCGTTCAACTTGGCCCGCTCCCTTGATGAGGTGCGTACCAAGCGGAATTGTCTAACTTAACAAAGCGAATACTCCGGTGATCGGATCAGTAAATCCTCGATAAAGCATATCCCCCGATACATAGAGCAGGACCGCCAGACCCAACCAGGAAATAACGGGATACCTTGCAAGCATCTTCATGATCATTGTGGCAGCAAAAGCCATCAAGACAATTGCCAATCCCAGACCAAATACGAGCTGAGTTGTGTCACCATCGGCAATAGCAGCAACTGCCAGAACATTGTCCAACGACATGGATACATCGGCGATTGTTATAGAAACCAGTGCCGAGGCCATGGTTCTCCTTGGGGCACCGGTATAACCTTCAGCCAGGTCGCCCGCTGTCTCAAGAGCCAGCTCAGCTTGTTCGTCAACTTGTTCGCGAATCTCAACAAACAAACGCCAACACACCCAAAACAGCAGCAGCCCGCCAATCAGATAGATACCAGGCACGCCCAACAGATTGGTTGCTATGACAGCGAACACCACCCGCAATACCGCTGCGATCACCATACCGTACATGATTGCGCGTTTTCGCAATTCAGGAGAGAGACCTGCTGCGGCCATGCCAATCACCAGGGCGTTGTCCCCCGACAATACCAGATCAGCAATGATGATTTGGCCAAAGCCCAAGATTTGATCAAGCATGCTTTGTTCCAGACCAATTAAGTGGTTTCATTTTGCGTCCTCCAAGACCATGTCGGCCGTCTTCTCTCCAATCATGATGGCTGGTGCGTTGGTATTGCCTGAAATAATCATCGGCATGATCGCGCAATCTGCGATCCGCAATTTGCTGACTCCGCGGACGCGCAGTCTCTCATCGACCACCGCCATATCATCTTTTCCCATTTTGCAGGTGCCGGCAGGATGGTAGATTGTCGTCGATGTGTCTCGCGCCCAATTCAGCAATCCATCATAGTCATCATCCGCAATTGCTCGGCCCGGCGAATGTTCCTCGGTTATGACGTTCGCAACTGGCTCCTGGCGGCATATATTTCTGGCAATGCGAATGCCATCCACAATTGTTTGCTGATCCAGTTTTGTTGCCAGGTAATTGGGATGAATGTGCGGGTGATCCTCTGGATTGGATG